>VBOS01000228.1 GCA_005893185.1 Candidatus Eiseniibacteriota bacterium | reverse complement strand
GTTGGTGGCGCCGAAGTGGATGCCGAGCTCGCCGTTCGCGGCGAACGCCGTGGTGAAGACCGTCTGGTACGCCCCACTGGTCCCGTCGTACTGGCGCACCTGGTTCGACGCGTCGCTGGTCACGTAGACGTCTCCGATCCCGGCGAAGGCGAAGGAAGCGGAGGATGCGTAGAATACGACCAGGGCAAGCGCAACGCGGGCTGCGAGCAGGCTCTTCGGCATGCGTTTCCTCCGAGTGTGGGGCGAGGCGCGACTGCGGGCGCGCGGAGCATACCGGATCGGCAGCCTGGGCGGTCGTGAAATTCGCGATGGTTCTCTCGTCCCGCCCCCGGTCGCAGCTGGCCCGACTCAGCCGGGGCCGCGTCAGAGCCATCTGCCGATGAGTCCCCTTCGCGGGTGCGCCGAGAGCGGTCGCGTCGCCGATGGCGGCCCATCGCCGCGCGGAATCCCGAAATTCGCTATAGTGCCGTCGCGCTCGATCTCGCCCTACGCCTCCGGAGGCTGAATGCCGTTCACGCGTCTCGGTCTGCCCGCGCCCATCGTCAAGGGCGTGAGGGCGGCCGGATACACCGATCCCACGCCCATCCAGCAGCGCGCGATCCCGATCATCCTCGCGGGCCGCGACTTGGTCGGGGCGGCTCAGACCGGAACCGGAAAGACGGCTGCGTTCCTGCTGCCGATCCTGGCGCGGCTGCTCGACGGGAACCGTGCGCTGCGGGCGCTCGTGCTGGTCCCGACCCGAGAGCTGGCGGCGCAGGTCGAGACCAACGCCCGCGACTACGGGCGGTTCACCGGCCTGCGCCCGGGCGTGGCCTATGGGGGCGTGCCGATCGGGCCGCAGGAGCGCATGCTGCGCCGCGAGGGCGTGGACCTGCTGGTCGCCACTCCCGGCCGGCTGCTCGACCTGCACGGACGACAGAGCGTCACATTCGAGGACATCGAGGTCCTCGTGCTCGACGAGGCCGATCGGATGGTGGACATGGGATTCGCGCCCGATCTGCGCCGCATCCTGCGGCTGCTGCCCGAGCGCCGCCAGACCCTGATGTTCTCCGCCACGATGCCGCCCGAGCTCAACCGCGTCGCGAGCGAGGCCCTGGTCGATCCGCAGCGCGTCGACCTGGCGCCGCCGTCGCGGCCGGCGGCCGGCATCACGCAGGCCATCTATCCCGTCCCGCGCCATCTCAAGACCGACCTGCTCGACCAGGTGCTGCTGAGCCCCGAGGTCGGCAGCGCGATCGTCTTCGCGCGCACCAAGCACGGCGCCGACCGGCTCGCGCGCCAGCTCAAGAGCCGCGGGCACTCGGTGGCGGCGCTCCACGGCGACCGCTCCCAGGGCCAGCGCGAGCGCGCGCTCGAAGACCTGAAGCGGGGGCGGATCCAGGTGCTGGTGGCGACCGACATCGCCTCCCGCGGGATCGACGTGGACGACATCTCCCACGTGATCAACTACGACGTGCCGCACACCCCCGAGGACTACGTCCACCGCATCGGGCGCACCGGCCGCGTCCACGCGACCGGTGACGCCTTCACGCTCATGAGCCCCGAAGAGAAGGCGGAGGTCGCTGCGATCGAGCGCTTCCTCGGCCGCTCCATCCCGCGCGTGGTGATCCCGGATTTCGACTACAAGCGGCACTCCGACGGGTCGGCGCGGCCCACCCCTCAAGGAGGCCGCCGCCGGGACGGCTCGACCTCCGGCCGCACCGATCGCGGCGAGCGCGCGGCGCAGCGCCCGCCGGCACCCCGTCCCGCGCCATCGCCCGAGGACTCCCATGGGCGGCGGCCGAAGCGGGGCGCGCCGGACCGCAGGCGCCGGAGAATGTGACAGCTGCGGTCTGAAATCCCGCGCTGCCGCTCCCTGACAGGTGATCGACGAAAACAGGAATTGCTTTCCCGGCCTTTCCAGCCGATACTACCCTCGTCTTGGGTCGACTTGGATGGCAGCGCTCATTCATCTTCCGCCGGGGACCCCCTGGCGATTCTTGTTTTGGGGCTCGATTGAACGTTCTCGCAGCGCTCGCCGTCCTCCCGGTAGCCGTCGTGCAGGCGAGCCTGTTCGAGTGGGCCTTCCACCGCTACTGGCTCCATCGGCCCTGGCTCCCGAAGGAATGCTTCACCTCGCACACCCTCGTCCATCACCAGCTCTGCAAGTTCGACGACACGTTTCACGTGGCGGAGGAAGAGCAGGAGGAGGCCCTCACGTTCGCGTGGTGGGGTGGGCCGATCCTGATCGCGATCAACGTCATTCCGTGGCTGCTGCTGGCCTGGGCGCTCACAGCTGCCGGCATCATGCGCTTCGCCTTCCTGCTCCCGGCGTGCGCGGCGGGGGTGTTCCTCCTCTACTACATCGGCTGTTCCTCGAGCGCCATCACCGGATCCATCATTTCCAGATGGACCGCAACCTGAACGTGCTGGTTCCGGTCGCGGATTTCCTGCTAGGCTCGCTTGTGACCGAGGCCGCTGAGCCGGCAGGAACGCGGGAGGGGGCGAAGAAGCTGGCGCGGCGCCACAGCCGGTTCGGCAGGCGCATGCGCGGAGAGATTCACCGCGGCCGGAGCGCGAGGGTCGCGGAGAATGGGAGTAAGGATGTGCCCGCGGAGGCCGGGGAGCCGGCTGAATCGCTGCGGGTCGGAGCAGAGAGGAGGTCAGGATGAACATCTTCGTCGGTAACCTGCCGCGCGAGATCACGGAAGAAGACCTGCAGGAGGCGTTCGGTGCCTACGGCAAGGTCGCGTCGGTGAGCGTGATCAAGGACAAGTTCACCGGGGAGCCCCGCGGCTTCGGATTCGTCGAGATGCCGAACAACAACGAGGGCAAGGCGGCGATCGCGGGCGTCAACGGCAAGATGGTGAAAGGGAAGTCGCTCAACGTGAACGAGGCGCGGCCCAAGGGCGAGACTCGGGGCGGCGCGGGCGCCGGCGGCCCGCAGCGCGGCGGAAGGCGCCCCTACTAACCGCTAACCGCGACTGAATCCTGCTCGCCGCCGCGCCGCGCGTCACAGCGAGTGACGCGCGGCTCGCTCGGCCTTGGGCGGCGGGGCGCGCCCTTGGGGTACATTGCCCCGCATGGAACTCGCCCCCGGCCGGCGCCTCGGCCCCTACGAGATCACGGCCCTGCTCGGCGCAGGCGGCATGGGCGAGGTGTACCGCGCGCGCGACACGCGCCTCGGTCGCCGGAAGATCGCGACCGTGCCATCTGCGACTGCGCACGACCAGGCCGTCTCGCTCCCGCCCGGTGGTACGTGGATGCACTGTGTTCCGCGTCGCATGACGGGCTGGCGCCTCACGCGTTGCCTGGCGGCTGTCGTAGCCGTCCTCACGGCCGCCGTGGCCTCCGCCGACCCGCGCCCGCGCCCCCCGATGGACGCGGCGCAGATCCGGCTCGCGCTCGACCGGCTCGAAGTTGTGGGCAGCGCGATGATGATCGCGGCGCATCCCGACGACGAGAACACAGCGCTGCTCGCCTGGCTCGCGAACGGCCGCAAGGTGCGCACGGCTTACCTCGCGATGACGCGCGGCGACGGCGGGCAGAACCTGATCGGGAGCGAGAGCGGCGTGGCCCTCGGGTTGATCCGGACGCAGCGGCCCTCGACTTTGGCTACTCGAAGAACACAGACGAGACGCTCAAGTTCTGGGACAAGGATCGCATTCTGGCCGACGTCGTCCGCGCAATTCGCACCTTCCAGCCCGACGTGATCGTGACGCGATTCACGCCCAAGCTCGGCGGGCACGGGCATCACACGGCATCGGCCGCGCTGGCGGAGGAGGCGTTCGCGGCGGCCGCCGATCCCGCGCGCTTCCCCGCGCAGCTCGACCACCTGAAGCCGTGGCGCGCGAAGCGGCTGGTGTGGAATGCATTTCGTTTTGGGGGCGCCGGGCCCGACACCACGCCCGGGCGCATCCAGGTGGATCTCGGGGCCTACGACCCGCTGCTCGGCCGCTCGTACACCGAGCTTGCGGGGGAGAGCCGCAGCATGCACAAGAGCCAGGGTTTCGGAGCGGCCGAGCGCCGCGGCACGTGGGCCAACGCGTTCGAGGTGCGGCTCGGCGAGCCCGCAGCGAAGGACCTGTTCGAGGGCGTGGATCTGACGTGGAAGCGCGTGGCGGGAGGGGAGGCCGTCGCCCGCGCCCTCGCCGATGGGCGCAAGGCGTGGGACCCGCAAGCGCCACACCTCATGCTGCCGGCGCTCGCGAAGGCACGTCGCGCGGTCGCGACGCTCGGAGACGCCGCGATCGTCCTGCGGAAGCGCGCGGAGATCGACGAGCTGATGCGAGCGTGCGCCGGTCTCTGGCTCGAGGCGATCGCGGAATCGCCGACCGTCTCGCCGGGCGCCGTGGTCTCGATCGCGACCGCCGCGCTCCGCCGCTCGCCGGCCGCCGTCACGCTCGAGTCGGTGGAGATCCGGCCGGAGGCGGGGAACCGCGCGGCTCCCCGATCTCTGGCGTACAACGAGCCGGCTTCCGACACGTTCCGCGTGGCTGTGCCCAAGTCGCGCAAGCCCTCCCAGCCTTTCTGGCTGCGCTCGGCGCCGCGCGTGGGATCCTTCCAGCTCGACGATCCCGCCGAAGCGCTCCGTCCGGAGAACGAGCCGGCATTCCTCGCGCGGTTCATCGTTCGGATCGCAGGCGAACGGATCGTCTACGACGTGCCGGTCGCCTACCGCTGGGTCGATCGCGTGCAGGGCGAGCGCTACCGGGATCTCGTGATCGTGCCACCCGCGACCCTGCGCTTCGAGGAGGACGTCTACGTGTTCCCGCTGCCCGGTGCCGCGGCGAAGACGGTGAGCGTGACGGTCGAGGGCGCCGATCGCCCGGTCGCGGGCTCGCTGCGGCTGACGCTCCCCGCCGGCTGGGCGGCGGCGCCTCCCTCGCAGGACGTACGGCTCTCGCGCGCAGCTCAGGAGACGACCGTGACGTTTCGTGTCACGCCCGGCCCCGCGCCCTCCGCCGCCACGATGCGCGCCGAGTTCGCAGCCGAAGGTCAGACCTGGGCGACGCGCCGGGTCGTGATCGATCACGAGCACATTCCGATCCAGGTGATGTTTCCGGATGCCGAGGCCAGGCTGGTGCGCGACGACGTCGTGTGCACGGCGCGCGAAATCGGTTTCATCGAGGGCTCCGGGGACGCGATTCCGGACGCCGCTCTCGGACGAGGACGTGGAGCGGGTCGATCTCGCGAAGTTCGACGCGATCGTCGCGGGCATCCGCGCCTACAACACGCGGCCGCGCCTGCGCGCGCTCGAGCCGCGCCTGCTGGAATACGCGGCGAAGGGCGGCCGGCTCATCGTCCAATACAACACGTCGGAGCCGGGTCTCGGCGAGGGGCTCGGTCCCTTCCCCTTCACGATCTCACGCGATCGCGTGACCGACGAGACGGCGCCCGTCACGATCGCGAAGCCCGATCATCCACTCGTGACGCGCCCCAACAAGATCACCGCCCGCGATTTCGACGGCTGGATCCAGGAGCGCGGCATCTACTTCGCGGGGCCCGTGGACGCGCGGTACGAGTCGGTGCTGGCCTGCCACGATCCCGGCGAATCGGACCTCGCGGGCGGGCTGATCTATGCGCGGATCGGCCGCGGCGTGTTCGTGTACACCGGCCTCGTGTTCTTCCGCGAGCTTCCGGCGGGAGTGCCCGGCGCGTACCGCTTGTTCGCGAACCTCGTGAGCCCGGAAGCGGCGGGAGGAGTGGAAGCGCGTTCGAGCCCCGGGACGTCGCGGTGACAGCGGCGGGGGTGGTCGGCGCCGCGGGCGGGCCGACCGCGCAGGGTTGGCAGCGCATCGGGCCCGGTCGAGAGCGATGACGGTCGAGGGCGAACCGCGCACGCCGGGCGAGACCGATTCCACAGGCGGTCCCGACGAGCCGCCGCCCATCCTCGGCAGCTGGAGCCGGCTCTACCTGCTCGTCGTTCTCGAGCTGCTGGTGATCATCGCGGCCCTGCGACTGCTCACGCACGGATTCGATTGAGCGCGCTCGACTGGACCGTCCTCGCCTCGACCCTCGCCGCCTTCGTCCTCTACGGCCTGTGGAAGAGCCGCGGCGAGCGCGACCTCACCGACTACCTGCTCGCCGGGCGGCGCATGCCGTGGCCGGCGGTCGCGCTCTCCGTGATGGCGACCCAGGCGAGCGCCATCACGTTCCTCTCAACCCCCGGCCAGGCCTATGCCGACGGCCTGCGCTTCGTGCAGTTCTACTTCGGCCTGCCGCTCGCGATGATCGTGATCTGC
>VBOS01000230.1 GCA_005893185.1 Candidatus Eiseniibacteriota bacterium | reverse complement strand
TCGTCTCCCAGGGCTGCCGGCCGGTGGGCCCGCCGCTCGAGGTGACGAAGGCCGACGGCAACGTGGTGATCGAGCTGGACGGCCAGCCGGCCCTCGAGCGCGCCGAGCAGGTGCTGCGGGGGCTCTCGCCGGTCGAGCGCGAGCGGCTCTCGCGCGGGCTGTACATCGGCCGACCCGCGCGCCGTGGCGCCGAAGGGCGCGGCGACTACCTCATTCGCAACCTGCTGGGCGCGGATCGCGACCGCGGCGTGATCGCGATCGGCGACCGCGTGGCCGAGCGCGAGAAGCTTCGCATCCACGTGCGCGATGCCGGGACCGCCAAGGAGGATCTCGAGCTGCTGCTCTCGCCCCAGGCCTTCGACACGCCGGCGCGCGCCGCCCTGGTGTTCGCGTGCAACGGCCGCGGCCGCGGCCTCTACGGGCGCCCCGACGGCGACATCTCGATCCTGCGCTCTTCGCTGGGGGATGCGCTGCCGGCGGCGGGGATGTTCTGCGCAGGCGAGATCGGTCCGGTGGGGGAGAAGAACTTCCTCCACGGCCACACAGCATGCATCGCGCTCATGCGGCCGGGGGGGACGCAGGCGCCGTGATCATCGCCGGGCACGGCGTGAAGCGGGGACGGGGCGGGCGGGGGTGCGTTTCGCGACGCAGGGGCTTTGGGCGCCGTGGTCGTGATCACGCCTCTTCGCCCCGCAGATAGCGCCGCGAAACGCACCCCCGCCCGCCCCGTCCCCGCTTCACGCCGCCTCACCGCAGCCGAGTGGCGCGCTCCATCTCTCCGGTGCGCAGGTTCACGAGCCGCCCGCCGCACGCCATGACCGCGTCGCTCGCGAGCCAGCCCGCGACCGGGCCGCGCCGCTCGGGCACGACGTCCCACACCGACCCGTCCCCGAACGCGAAGTACGAGCTGTCGGCCGCCACGCTGCGCACGAACGTGGGATCCCCGCAAGCTGCGCTCCCGCCCATCACGAGGTACGCGACGATCTCGTCCGATTCGTTCGCGATCGCTTCCGACCGGCGCTGCCCGCTGGCGGTCCGCGAGTGCCCGCCGAGGGCGTCGATCGCGAGCGCTACCACCGCCCGCCTCGTGCCCTGCACCGAAGCTTCGAGGTGCCGGCTCTCGCGGTAGCGCGCGAACGCCTGCCCGGCGTCGGGCGTCCAGCCCCGTTCGGAGAGCGAGCCGCAATTGTAGCCCAGCGCCTCGAGCGCATCGCGCATCGCGCTCAATCCCCGCTCCGGCGTCTCGCGCGGGGCCGGCGGCGGGCTGTGACCGACCGAGTCCGCGCGGGTCGCGCGGCACTCGACGTCGCGCTCGGGGACCAGGATGCGCGGCACCGGTCCCGGAAAGGAAACGGGGTAGTAGATCAGGAACACATGGCTCCAATCGCCCCCCAGCTCGGGGCACTGGCGGTTGAGCCCGAGCCGCCAGAGATCGCCGCTCGCCCTCTGGACGACGATCTCGTCCGCGTTGCCGCGCACCACCCACACCCGCTCGACGCCGGCGCCGGCCGGGGGCGCGAGCAAGAGGGCGATGAGAGCCGGAACGATCCGGGCGCGCATGGGAGCGGACATACTACGGCATCGGCCGCCGGCGAACGGCGCCACACGGGGAACTCGTGCGTTCGCCCGGCGGATGCGTTCGTGTAGTATCTTGTGCCGGACCAGATCTCCCCACATTCTGGCGCCGCGAACGCAGGAGCATTCCCATGACGGCATACCCGGACGTCTTCATCGTCGGCGCCGCGCGCACGCCGATCGGCAAGTTCCTCGGCGGTTTGTCCCCACTCAAGGCTTCCGATCTCGGCGCCATCGCGATCCGGGAAGCGATGAGCCGCGCGCGTGTCGGCGGCGGCGAAGTGGAAGAAGTGCTGATGGGCCACGTGGTGCAGGGCGGGCAGGGCCAGGCCCCGGCGCGCCAGGCACAGATCAAGGCCGGCATCAGCCCCGTGGCCGGGGCGGTCACGATCAACAAGGTGTGCGGCTCGGGCTTGAAGGCGGTGATGCTCGGGGCGCAGGCGATCAAGGCGGGCGACGCGCAGTGCGTGGTGGCGGGAGGGCAGGAGAGCATGAGCACAGCTCCGCACTACCTCTTCAGCGGGCGCACCGGTCAGAAGCTGGGCGACACGGTGCTCCGCGATGGCGCAGTGCTCGACGGGCTGTGGTGCTCGTTCAACGACTGCCACATGATCGAGCTGGCGCAGTACACAGCCGAGAAGGCCAGGCTCACGCGCGACGAGCTGGACCGCTTCTCGGCCGACAGCCACAAGAAGGCAGCGGCTGCGATCGCCGAGTGCCGGTTCGGGAAGGAGATCGTCACGGTCTCGATCCCGCAGCGGAAGGGCGATCCGATCGTCGTCGCCAAGGATGAGGCGGTGCGGCCCGACACAACGCCCGAGGGGCTCGCCAAGCTCCCGGCCGTCACGCGCGACCGGGGCGGCATGATCACAGCCGGCAACGCCCCGGGCTTGAACGACGGGGCGGCGGCGGTTGTGCTGATGAGCGGCACGCGCGCCCAGGAGCGGGGCGCCACGCCGCTCGCCCGGGTGGTCGCATACGCGACCGGCGGCGGTGAGCCCAAGGAGCTGTTCTTCGCCCCGATCGACGCCGTGCAGAAGCTCATGAAGAAAATGGGGGTCTCGATCGGTCACTTCGACCTGATCGAGGCCAACGAGGCGTTCGCCGCCCAGGCGCTGGCCGACGGGAACGCCCTGGGCTGGGACTGGAGCCGCGTCAACGTGAACGGCGGCGCGGTGGCGCTCGGACATCCGATCGGCGCGAGCGGCGCGCGCGTGCTGGTCACGCTGATCCATGCGCTCGAGCAGCGCGGGAAGAAGACCGGGCTCGCGACCCTGTGCCTCGGCGGCGGGAACGCGGTGGCGCTCGCGGTGGAGCGCGTGGCGTGAGGGGCGCGAGGATTCAGCAGGCGGGACTCTGCGGCGGGTGGCCGTGATCGGCGCCGGCACGATGGGCAACGGCATCGCGCAGGCGTTCGCGACGTCGGGGTTCGAGGTCGAGCTGGCGGACGTGGGCGCCGAAGTGGTGTCGCGGGCGCTCGCAACGATCGGCAAGAGCCTCGAGCGCGTGGCGAAGAAGCAGGAGTGGCCGGCGGACCGCGCCCCCGCGATCCTCGAGCGCATCCATGGCGGATCCACCCTGGACGTCGCGGGCGACTGCGAGATCGCGATCGAGGCGGTGAGCGAGAGCTTCGCGCTCAAGAAGAAGGTGTTCGAGCAGCTCGACGCGATCGCGCGCCCCGGGACGATCCTCGCCACCAACACCTCGAGCATCTCGATCACCGAGATCGCGGCGCTCACCCGGCGCGCCGACCGCGTGATCGGCATGCACTTCATGAACCCGGTGCCTGTGATGCCGCTGGTCGAGATCATCCGCGGGCTCGCAACCAGCGACGCGACCTGCGCGCTCGTCATGGACCTCGCGAAGCGGCTCGGCAAGACGCCGGTCGAGGTGAACGACTATCCCGGATTCGTCTCGAACCGCATCCTCATGCCGATGATCAACGAAGCCGCCTTCTGCCTGATGGAAGGCGTGGCGAGCCGCGAGGCGATCGACGCGGTCATGAAGCTCGGCATGAGCCATCCGATGGGGCCCTTGGCACTCGCCGACCTCATCGGGCTCGACACCTGCCTGAGCATCATGGAGGTGTTGCACGAGGGGCTCGGCGACGACAAGTACCGGCCGTGCCCGCTGCTGCGCAAGATGGTCCGCGCCGGCCGCCTCGGCCGGAAGAGCGGACACGGCTTCTACGAGTACCCGGGCGCCTGACCCCCGGCTCCCTCCATGAGTCCCGAGATCGAGACGCTCTCCGCGAGCCCGGCGTTCGACCTCACGGAGGATCAGCGCGCGGTGCGCGCGATGGTGCGCGACTTCGCGGAGCGCGAGATCCGTCCGATCGCGATGCAGATCGACGAGAGCCACGATTTCCCCGCCGCGACCGTGAAGAAGATGGGTGAGCTGGGGCTGATGGGGCTCTTCGTGCCCGACACCTACGGGGGCGCCGGCCTCGACTACGTCTCGTACGTGATCGCCATCGAGGAGCTGTCGCGGGTGTGCGCGAGCCACGGCGTGATCGCATCGGCCCACAGCTCGCTGGTTTGCTACCCCATCCTCGCCTACGGCACCGAAGCGCAGAAGCAGAAGTATCTGACCCGGCTCGCGAGCGGGGAGTGGATCGGCGCCTACTGCCTCACCGAGCCCAACGCCGGCAGCAACGCAGCCAACCAACAGACCACGGCCGTGCGGGACGGCGACGACTACGTGCTGAACGGCACCAAGCTGTTCGTCACCAACGCCGGCCCCTCGCATGTGCTGGTGGTGTACGCGAGCACGGAACGAGCGCTGGGGCCCAAGGGCATCTCGGCGTTCATCGTCGAGGACGGCACACCCGGCGTGCAGAAGGGGAAGAAGGAGATGAAGCTCGGGATCCACGCCTCGGACACGCGCGAGATCGCGTTCGTGAACGCGCGCATCCCCAAGGAAAACCTGCTCGGCGAGAACAACAAAGGCTACAGCGTGGCGCTCGCGACTCTGGGCGGCGGCCGCATCGGGATCGCGGCGCAAGCGCTCGGGATCGCGCAGGGCGCGCTCGAGGCGGCGGTCCGCTACGCGGGGGAGCGCAAGCAGTTCGACCGCACGATCGGCGAGTTCGACGCGATCCGCGCCATGCTCGCCGACTCCGCGATCGAGGTCGCGACCGCGCGGCTCCTGACCTACCAGGCGGCGTGGCTGCGCGACCAGGGACGCCCGCACGTCAAGGAGGCATCGCTCGCCAAGTGGCATTCGTCCGAGGCGGCGACGCGCTGCGCCAACTGGGCGATCCAGGTGCACGGCGGCTACGGCTACCTCGCCGAGTTCACGGTCGAGCGGCTGTGGCGCGACGCGCGGATCTGCGAGATCTACGAAGGCACGACCGAGGTGCAGAAGATGGTGGTGGCGGCGCAGGTGCTGAAGGAGCAGGCGGTCGAGACGCCGGCGCGCTCGCCGAGCGGCTCATGAATCGAAAGCGAAACCAACGGAGGACTCGATGACGCGACCCGTACGGCCCGTGGCGCTGGTGCTTCTCACAGCGTGCATGATCTATCCGGGGATCACGCTGCTCTGGCAGGGACTCTATCCCCTCATCGCAGGCGAGTACTTCATGCTCGTCGGCCAGACCGGCCCGTGGATGGCGATCGTGCAGAAGCTAGGGCTGCCGCCGGTGGTGGCACTGGCGGGGAAGGCGGGGCTCGGGCTCGCGTGGGTCGCGGGCGTGCTCGGGCTGTGGGCGGGCGACGGGCGCGCCTACCCGCTCGCCCTGTTGGCAGCGGCCGGCTCGCTGCTCCATCCCGGCGGCGCGATGGTGATGGGCGTGATCGGGCTCGTCTGCCTGATCTTCTTCCGCGAGAGCGAGGACACCATCCCGGCGTGAGATGAGCACGCGCGCTGCGGGCGCGTGGGCCCTCGACCGGGCAGCCGGACCATGAACCTCGACCTCACAGAAGACCAGCGCCAGGTGCGCGACGCCGTGCGCGGGCTGTGCGAGCGCGAGTTCGCGCCGTTTGCCCCGCGCTGGGACCGCGAAGGGATCGTGCCGCGCGATGCTGTGTCGAAGCTCGCCGAGCAGGGGTTCCTCGGCATGGCGATCCCCGAGGAATGGGGCGGGGTCGGCTACGACTCGCGCACCATCGTCGTCGTGCTCGAGGAGATCGCACGCGTCTCCGCCGCGCTCGCGATCATGATCGCGGTGCACAACTCGGTGGGCGCGCTGCCCGTGTTCCGCTTCGGAACCGACGCCCAGCGCCGTCGCTTCCTGCCGCGCCTGGTGTCGCGCGAGCTGGCTGCGTTCTCGCTCTCCGAGCCCGGCGCGGGCTCGGACGCAGCTGCGATCGCGTCGATCGCCGTGCGGCAGGGCGACACGTACGTGCTGAACGGCAGCAAGAACTGGGTCACGAACGGCCAGCAGGCCGGCGTGTACCTGATCTTCGCGCGCACGGAGAAGGCCGCGGGCAGCCGCGGGCTTTCCGCATTCATCGTCGAGCGCGGTGCAGCGGGGCTCGTGGTCGGCAACCCGGAGGACAAGATGGGCCTGCGCGGCTCCGACACCGTTTCGCTCTCGCTCGAAGACCTGCGCGTGCCCCTGGAACAGCGGCTGGGCGAAGAGGGCGAGGGCTTCAAGATCGCGATGAGCATGCTCGACGCGGGCCGCATCGGCGTGGGCGCGCAGGCGCTGGGCGTGATGCGCGCCGCGTTCGACGAGGCCGTGCGCTACGCCCAGCTGCGCATGGCCTTCGGCCAGCCGATCGCCAAGATCCAGGCCGTGCAGTGGAAGTTCGCCGAGATGGAGCGCCGCATCCAGTGCGCGCGGCTCCTGATCCAGCAGGCGGCCTGGCTCAAGGACGTGGGCCAGCCCTACACGCGCGAGGCGGCGATGGCCAAGCTCTACGCCAGCGAGGCCGCGACCTGGGTGACGCACCAGGCGATCCAGGTGCACGGCGGCTACGGCTACGTCAAGGAGTACGCGGTCGAGCGCTTCTACCGCGACGCGCGCGTGATGGAGATCTACGAGGGCACGAGCGAGATCCAGCGCCTCGTGATCGCGCGCGGCCTGCTCAAGGACGGGGCGGCGGTCTAGGCCGGCCGAGACACCGGCAGCTTCCCTTGGGACCTACTCGATGTTGGTCCAGGCCGCGAGCGGGTGCCGAACGGTGCCGACGGCGAAGCTCGCGGACAGCCCGCCGCCGAAGCCGATCAGGCCGAACTTCCGGCCGGTCGTCATCTCCCCGGCATTGAGCGCCAGCGCGAGCGGGATCGAGGCGCTCGTGGTGTTGCCGAAGCGGCCCCCGGCATCGAGCACCTTGCCCCGGAACCCCCGCTCGCGCCACGTCTCGACGATCGAGGCGTTGAGCGCGAGGTTGGCCTCGTGCAGCGCTGCGAGATCGAGATCGTCCATCCGCCATCCGGCCTTGGCGAGCGCGGCGTCGATGGCGGGGCCGCCGACGAAAGGAACCAGGCGCTTGCGCACGGCCGCTCCGTCCATGGCGAGTCGGTCCATGCCGTGCTCCAGCTCCTGCCGCGAGGGACAGGGATGGCGCGATCCCCCCGCGGGCGTGCGGATGATGTCGGCGCGGCCGCCGTCGAGCCAGCTCCAGAATTGCGAAGGCGAGAACCAGTCCTCCGCTTCCGGCACCGCGCTGCACAGGGTGGCGGTGCCCGCATCGCCGAGCACGGTGGCGAAGCTGCGGTCCCGCCAGTTGATCGCGGCGCTCATGCGGTCGGCGCCGATCAGCAGCACGCTCGCGGCCATTCCCGCGCGGATCATCGCGTAGGAGAACATCAGGGAGGCCACCCAACTGCTGCACGCCAGGGACACGTCGGCGCCCTTCATCTCGCGCGGCACAGGCCCCCGCCAGATCGGAATACCCAGCTCGTGCTGCAGGAGCGCCGAGTCCGGCGGGCTGTGGCGGTAGGAGGGGGTGACGGTGGCGACCACGATCGCGTCGATGTCGCCGGGTCCGCGGCCCGAGCGGGCGAAGAGCATGCGGGCGGCCTGGGTCGCGAGGTCGATTGTGCCCTCGCCGTTGCGCGCGAAACGCCGCTCGGTGAAGCCGATGAAGCGCCGCACCCAGCGGTCGCTGGTCTGGAAGAGCTTCGCCTCATCGGGGCTGATCGCGCCCTGATCGGCTCCGGCCGTCCGCGCGCTCAGGCGCATCCGCTCGAGCCGGAGGCGCGCGGCCACGCGCGCGTTGGTCCACACCTGCTCGGGCACGTACGCGGAGATCGCGTCGAGACGCATTCCATGGAGGCTCGAACTCACGAGGCGGGCTCTCCCTCCGGGCCGAGATGATCGTTAAGCCGTCAGCTTATCGCAGAGCCCGCTTCGAGGGGAAGCACAGATCGTGGTGGTTGACGCGTGGCCGGCCCAGGCTGAGAATCGTGATTGTTACGCTCT
This sequence comes from Candidatus Eiseniibacteriota bacterium, assembly GCA_005893185.1. GTDB lineage: Bacteria > Eisenbacteria > RBG-16-71-46 > RBG-16-71-46 > RBG-16-71-46 > WS-2. Next base: position 6,865 of record VBOS01000230.1, on the reverse strand, counting down.
TTGGGGGCCCGCATGGTTGACCGCCACCTTACCGGCATCATCATCCTGTTTCTCGTTGTCGCCCCGGCCCACGCGCAGGTGGTGCAGCCGGACTTCTGGGGCACGGACGGCGAGGTCACTTCGATCGCCCGCGTCGGAAACATCATCTACCTCGCGGGCTCGTTCTCCAACGTCGGCCCCACAACGGGCGGCGGCGTCCCGATCGATCGCGTGAGTGGGGCGTTGCGACCACACTTCCCGCGTGTCAACGGCATCGTCCATGCCGTGATCTCGGACGGGAGCGGAGGCTGGTTCGTCGGCGGTGACTTCACGGCGGTGGACGGGCAGTCGCATCACAACGTTGCCCATCTGCGCGCCGACGGCACCGTGGACCCGTGGGATCCAGGCGTCGGCGACGTGGAGTACGTGATCCGGTCCGGGACGGTGAATCCGATTCACGCGGTTTCGGCGTTGGCCCTCGACGGCGACGTACTCTACATCGGAGGCCGTTTCGAGGCCGTGGGCGGGCAGCCGCATTACGCCATCGCGGCGGTGAACGCATCGACCGGCGCCGTGTCAACATGGAATCCGCAGGCCGACGGGGCAGTCACCGCGCTGGTCGCCGAGCGGGGAACGCTCTTCGTAGGCGGCAGCTTCAGCACGGTGGCGGGGCGATCGCGACCGCATCTGGCCGCGTTCACGCTGGCCGACGGTAGCCTCACCGCCTGGAACCCCGCGGCCGATGGCACGGTTCTGACGATCGCGCTCGCGAGGAATCTTGCCTGGGTTGGCGGCGAGTTCGATCACGTTGGCGGTCAGCCGCGCAACTCGATCGCGGCCGTCACGCTCGACACCGGCGCCGTGGCCTCGTGGGACGCGGCGCTCCTACCGCTCCGCCAGTACATCGCCCACGGGGCCTACATCTGGCCGTACGTCTCCAGCATCGTCATCCGCGGCAAGACCCTGTTCGCCGGCGGCGGCTTCGACGTCGCGGGCGGATCCCCTCGGCACACGCTTGCAGAACTCGATCTCGGAACCGCCCGGGCTACGCCTTTCGACGCGCGCATCGGTGCGGGCCTGACGAAGGCTTTGGCACTGCACGGCGAGACGTTGTACGTCGGTGGTTACCTGTACGATTTCGGCGGTCGTGGTCGGCCGAATCTCGCGGCCGTCGATGCCCGAACCGGGGTCGCGACTCCATGGAATCCCCGGGCCGACGGCATCACGCTGGCGCTCGCGACGGACGGCAACACCGTGTTCGCCGGCGGGGAGTTCACGAGCATGGGCGAGTGGCGGCCACGAACAGGTCTGGCCGCGCTCGATGCGACCACCGGGCGAGCGCTCCAGTGGAGCCCGACGCTCGACGTCCCGTACTACGTGACGCTCGCGACGGATGGCGAGCGAGCTTACGCTTCAGGGCAGTTCACGAGCGTGGACGGCCAGCCGCGCGGACACTTCGCGGCCTTCGACGGCGCGACCGGAGCGCTCCTCGACTGGAACCCGTGGGCGAGCGGCGTCACCGTATTCGATGCCCGACTCACCCGGATGGCCGTGATCGGGCACACGCTGTACGTGGCCGCGTCCATCGACGAGATCAACGGCGCTTCACGGCACGGCCTGTTCGCGCTGGATGGCCGGACCGGTAGCCTGCTGCCCTGGGCACCGAATCCTCGGGGACGCTACGAGTCCGGCCAGGTCCGGGCAATGAGCGCGTTCGGCAGCACCCTCTTCGTGGCCGGGGAGTTCGACACGATCGGTGGCGCGCCCCGCCAGTGGGTCGCTCAAGTGGACGGCACGACGGGAGCCGCTACCTCCTGGAATCCGAACCAAGCCGTGCTCGGCTCGTTGCGGTTCTTCGACGCGCACTCGATCCTCTCGGTCGGCCAGTCGACCTTCGTCGGCGGCTGGTTCTATCCACTTCCCGAACACACGGGGCTACTCGCCTTCGACAGCTCTGGGCGCATGCTCTCGTGGGCCCCCACGCTCGTGTCCGAGTACCAGCAACTGGTGGTGGGAATCCAGCCCGTGGCCCGCGCGCTAGCCCTGTGGGGCAACACATTGTTCGTGGGGGGCAAGTTCGACACCGTCGCCACCGTGCCTCGCCCCAACCTCGCCGCGATCGATGCGGCGACCGGCGCAGTCCTACCCTGGGACCCGGACATGCGCGGGGGGTTCTCTGATCCGTTCGACGCCGTGGACGCGCTTACGGTGACGGACGACGTGCTCTACGTGGGAGGACGCTTCACACGTCTCGGGGGATATCCGTCGGGGGGCTTCGCGGCCTTGGCGCTGGATCCGAGCGCTCCAAGATCGGTATCGCGCCGGGAGTCGGACCCGCCCCAGCTGGCGGGCGGGGCGTCATTCACGCTGTCGCCGAATCCCGCGCGCGGCAGCGTGCGGATTGCTTTCTCGCTGCCGGCACCCGCAGCAGTCAGCCTGGGCGTGTTCGACATCGCCGGCCGTCGCGTGGCCACCGTGCTCGACCGCCACTTCGAGCGCGCCGGGAATCTGTCATTCGACACGACGCGTCTGCGGGCTGGCGTCTACTACAGCCCGTGGTCCTGGACTGATTCGACGGGTCCGAGGGCGCTGGCCCTCAGGGATCCTCTACGTCTCCGCTCGAAGCGGTCCTCCGGCGATGCTCGTCGGCGTGGTGGAAGTGGCGCGACCTCGTCTGCAGCGTCCCTGGCGGAGCGCCCCGTGGCGAAGCCCGCCGCGTGAAGCGGGCATCCAAAGTCTGGTAGACTGGTGATTCGGGATACGCAGAACGCGGCACCGCCCCGACCCCGACACCTGCCCCCCGAGGAGCCTCATGTCCAAAGTCGCAGTGCTTCGCACATCTCCCGAGACCGTCGTCGAGGACTACGGCTGCCTCATGGACCTGGCCGGCTACCGCCAGGCATTGCCGTTCGACCAGCAGACATGCCTCCGGATCAACATCTCGTGGCACGTCTACATGCCCGCCTGCTCGACCACCCCGTGGCAGATGCACGGCGTGATCGAGAAGATGAAGCGCGACGGCTACGACGTCTCGCGCGACCTGATCGCGGCCCAGAACGATACCGTGGTCGTGAGCTGCCGCGAGGGCACGGTGAAGAACCACCTCGGCCCGGTGCTCGAGCGCTACCACGTGCCGATCCAGTACCTGAGCGAGCCGCCCACCGAGTGGGTGCGCTACGAGCCGAAGTCGAAGCTGCTCGTGCTCGATCGCGTATTCGACAAGCAGGGGATCCAGATCCCGAAGCTGCTGATCGGCAAGAACGTGATCCACATGCCGACCGTGAAGACCCACGTCTTCACCGGCACCACCGGCGCGATGAAGAACGCATTCGGCGGGCTCCTCAACCTCAACCGGCACTGGACGCACTCGGTGATCCACGAGACGCTCGTGGACCTGCTGCGCATCCAGAAGGAGATCCACCCCGGCATCTTCGCGGTCATGGACGGCACGATCGCCGGCGAGGGCCCGGGACCGCGCGCCATGCAAGTTCATCCGCCTCGCCCACGAGCACGGGCTGGGGGTCGGCAACCCGAGCGAGATCGAGATCGTGGGGGACGACATCCGCAACGTGAACTTCGGCTTCCGCGGCTCGCTCAACGAGAACACGTTCGCCTCGTGGGGCCAGAAGCTCATCTACTGGGGACCGCTCAAGCCGCTCGAGAACCTGCTGCTGCGCTCGCCGATCGTGCCGTGGAGCTATGCCGCCTCCCGCGCCTACCACGACGGCTACTGGTACCCGGTCAAGGGCAAGCCGCGCGTGCGCGAAATCCTCGCGACCGGCTGGGGCTCGCTGTTCAACGCCTACGGCAGCGGCGAGGCCTGGCGGAAGGCGTAGGGCGGCGGCAGTTCCCGCGCGAGCCTCGTTGCGATCGCGGGACCTGCGGTTTCCCCACTCATTCGAGCAGCGCTCCGAGCCGATAACTCCCGCCACAGGCTCGGAATTCGGCTTGGCTCTTCCGCTGTGCCGCGCCGAATCGATTCCAGGGAGGCAGCCATGATGGAGCGAATCCTCGAAGGGGCCGGCGCGGCCTCCTTTGTCCTGATGGTCGCTGCGATCTGGAAGATTTTCACCAAGGCCGGCCAGCCCGGCTGGAAGTCGCTGGTCCCGATCTACGGCGCGGTCGTCTTCCTGCGCATCATCGGGCGCCCCGGATGGTGGGTGCTGCTCCTGTGCATCCCGTTCGTGAATCTCTTCCTGAGTCTCGCCCTCTGCATCGACCTGGCCCGCGCGTTCGGCAAGGGCGGCGGGTACGCGGCCGGCCTGGCCTTCCTCACGCCCATCTTCGTGCTCATGCTGGCGTTCGGAGACGCGCAGTATCAGCGCGGGCGGCCGCGGCGCATCTCGCCCGAGCTGGCGCGTCTGTACCCCGATCGCGCATACACGGACCGCGCGGCCTGAGGCCTTCGCGGGCCGGCGGCTTCCTCGCCCAAGCCGGCACCGCTAGTATCGGTTCGGCCTCGTCTGCGTCCTCCGACGCCTCGGAGGCACGCTGCGCGTCCGGCGCGGGAGCTGCGAGGGACACGCACCCCGGCATCGGTCGCCCCTCGAGAGGAACGAACCGACGATGAAGCAGATCCGCCAGTACCTGAGGAACGGTGCGCTCGACATGAGCGAGGTACCGTTGCCCCAGGTGCGCTCGGGCGAAGTCCTGATCCGCACCCACTTCTCGTTCGTGAGCGTGGGCACCGAGAAGATGAAGGTCACCCAGGCGCGCATGAGCCTGGTGGACAAGGCCCGCGAGCGCCCCGACCAGGTGCGGCAGGTGCTCGACACGCTGAAGGAGCAGGGCCTGGTGCCCACGCTCCGCAAGGTGCAGGAGCGCCTCAAGGCACCGGCCACGCTGGGCTATAGCTGCGCCGGCACCGTGATCGAGGCGGGCTCAGCGGTGGACGAGCTCCACACAGGCGACCGCGTGGCCGCGATCGGCGAGGGAATCGCAACGCACGCCGAGTACAACGCCGTGCCGCGCAACCTCGTCGTGCCTGTGCCGGCGGGGGTGAGTATGGAAGCCGCGAGCGCCACCGCGATCGGCGCGATCGCGCTGCAGGGCATGCGTCAGGCGCGCCTCGAGCTGGGCGAGACCGTGGCGGTGATCGGCTTGGGGCTCCTGGGCCAGTTCCTGGTGCAGCTCTGCCGCGCCAGCGGCTGCCGCGTGGTGGGGGTGGACCTCGACGCCTCGAAGTGCGACTTGGCGGTCGCGAACGGCGCCGAGGCCGCCAGTGGCGCCACGCCCGACGACGCGCTCTACCACGCGCTGCGCGTGAGCGGCGGGCGCGGCGTGGACGCAGTTCTCGTCACCACCTCCACCAAGAGCAACGATCCGATCGAGATGGCCGCCGCGCTGGTCCGCGACCGCGGTCGCGTCGTGTGCCTCGGCAACACGGCCATCCAGCTCGACTGGCGCACCTGGTTCGGCAAGGAGATCGACTTCCTCTTCAGCCGCGCGATGGGCGCCGGCATGTTCGATCCCGACTACATCGCGCGCGGCAGCGACTACCCGATCGGATACGTGCGCTGGACCGCACAGCGCAACATGGAGGCGTTCCTCGACCTCGTCGCGCAGGGCCGGCTCGACATGTCACGGCTCATCACGCATCGCTTCCCGTTCGGCGACGCGATGAAGGTGTTCGACCAGATGGCAGGCGGCGAGCTGGCATCTGCTGTCGGCATCGTGTTCGAGTACCCCGAGCCCGAGCGCGTGACGCCCGCCGCCGAGCCGCACACGCTGCGGATCGCGGCCGGTGATGCGCGCGGCGCGGTGCGGCTCGGCCTGATCGGCGCAGGCAACTACGCGAAGTCGATGCTGCTGCCGCACTTCGAGAAGCTCGAAGGCCTGAGTCTGCAGGGCGTGTGCACGGCCCACGGGGCGAATGCGGAAGCCCTCGCGCGGCGCTACGGCTTCCGCTACGCCACGACCGAAGTGGAGCGCGTGATCGGCGATCCCGAGATCAACGCCGTGCTGATCGCAACGCGCCACGACAGCCACGCCCGCTTCGCGCGCATGGCGCTCGAGGCCGGCAAGCACGTGTACGTCGAGAAGCCGCTGGCGCTCACCGAAGACGAGCTTGCGCCGATCGTCGCGGCTCTCGGCGCGCGCGGCGCAGATGCGCCGAGCCTCTGGGTCGGCCACAACCGCCGCTTCAGCGCGCTCAGCAGGGAGACGCTCGCGCACTTCGCCGGCGTCAAGGCGCGACAGGTGGTTGCCACCGTGCGCGCGGCCCCCGTCCCCGCCGACAGCTGGTACCAGGATCCGGCGGAGGGCGGCGGCATCCTGTTCGGCGACGTCTGCCACTTCATCGACCTGGCGATCTGGTTCGCGAAGAGCCTGCCCGTCGAAGTGCACGCCATCGAGACGCCCGATCCCAGCCATCGCCACGAGAGCTGGGCGATCCAGATGCGCTTCGCGAGCGGCGGGATCGGCATCGTGGACTACGTTTGCGGCAGCCATGCCGGGTGGGAGCGCGAGAGCGTGGACGTGCTGGGCGGTGGCCGCTCGGCCCGGCTGCTGGGCTTCCGCGAACTGCGGCTGCGCGGCGGAGCCGGCGGCAAGCGCATCGCGCGAGTGCAGCCCGACGCCGGCCAGAGGGCGATGCTCGAGGCGATGATGGCGCAGTTCCGGCGCGCGAGCGGCGCCGAAGACTTCACCGAGAGCTTCGTGCTCTCCGCTCAGGCGCTCCTGGCCGCGCGCCGCTCGATCGCCGAGCGGCGGGTCGTGACGCTGGAGACGCGGTTTCCGTTCGCGTTGGGGTAACTCATCTGGCCGCGCCGATGGAGATGCTGTCGCTTCTCGCCGGCCGTGGCGTGCTCGAGTCGTCGATTCAACGCCGCCGTCGCGTGGCACGCGGCCGCTCGCACAACTCGACCAGCACGCCACCCAAGCCCTT
>VBOS01000227.1 GCA_005893185.1 Candidatus Eiseniibacteriota bacterium | reverse complement strand
TTCGATGCGCGCGGCGCGTGGCTCGGGGAATCGGGCTCGCTCGGCAGCGATCCCGGACAGCTGCGGCGGCCGGGCGGTGTCGTGCTGCACGGCACGCTGAGCGTGGCTGTGCTCGATCTCGAGAACCGCCGCGTCGAGACCTTCGACCTGTTCGGACAGCGTCTCGGCACCCTGATCGATCTGATGGGGACGGAGTTCCCGTCCGAGATGGGCCGTGTGGATCCGGTGGCGATCGCTTCGGACCGCGGTGGCGCGCTCTACATCGCAGACGGCGACGGCGAGAGAGTGCTGGCCTTCGAGTTCTCGGGGCTCTTCGTGCGCGCGCTGGGGGGTATCGGCGCGCGGCCGGGCTCCTTCCGGGGACTGCGCGGTCTCGCCACAGCCCCGCGCGGCGACCTGGTGACGGCCGAGCGGGTCAACGCCCGCGCGCAGCGTCTCGATCCCGGCGGCCGGGTGCTGGCTTCGTGGCCGCTCGAAGTTCGGCCGGGTCGCGGCGCACTGCCGGTGGCGGTTGACGATTCGGCGCGGGTGGCGGTCGCAGACGAGGGCACAGGCCGGCTGTGGGTCTTCGATCCGCGCGGCGGGCTGCTCGCCACCTTCGAGGGGATGGAGGGACCGCGGGCCCTGGCCTTCGCGGGCGACGGGAGCCTGCTGGTCGGCGAGGCGCGTGCCGGCCGTGTGATCCGGCTCAGGCTCGAGCGCGTTGCGCCGCCCGCGGGGCCATAGCGATGTTCGGGCGTCCTTCCACGGTGCGGCGCGCCGCGCGGGGAGCCGTTGCGGCGTGGATCGTCGCGTTCGTAGCCGCGCACGGCGCGCAAGCCATCGACGACCCGGGGTGCGGCGTGGTCGCCGTTGCCACGCGCGAGGGCGCCAGAGCCTACGTGCTGCCGCACTCCTTCATCCGGCCGGGGAGCGATTCGGTGTGGACGCGGGCCGGTCCGCTCGCGCGCGGCGTGGATTACGAGCTCGACCTGCTCCATGGCCAGATCCGGCTGCAGCGCGTAGCACTCCCCGGGGACACCCTCTGGTTCGCGGGCTGCTGGCTCGTTGCGCCCCCGCCTTTGACGCTCAAGCTCATGCGCTACCGGCCGCTGGCGCTGGCCGCGCCGGACAGCGAGCCGGCGGCCGCTTCGCCCGTCCACCAGCGCCCGGCGGTGCAGCGGGACCCGACCGAGGCGCCGGCCGGCGCTTCGCTCAACATTTCGGGCAACAAGACGATCGCCGTCGAGTTCGGTTCGGCCCAGGACGCATTCCTGCGGCAGAGCCTGGACCTCGCGATCAGCGGCACGCTCGCCCCGGGGGTGCTGCTGACCGGCGTGCTCTCGGATCGGAACACGCCGCTCACGGCGAGCGGGAGCACGCGCGACCTCCAGTCCCTGGACCGCGTCCGGATCGAGCTGAAGACGCCCCAGGGGAGCGCGGCTTTGGGCGACGTGTCGCTCCAGCTCTCCCAGGGGGAGTTCGGCCGGCTCGAGCGGCGCCTGCAGGGGGTGCGAGGCGACGTCGGCATCGCGGGATTCCAGGGCACGGCGGCGGCCGCGAGCGCGCAGGGCGTCTACCAGCGCGTCGAGTTCTTCGGGGTCGAGGGCCGCCAGGGACCCTACACGCTGCGCAGCCAGGATGGGGCCGTCGGGATCGCGGTCGTGATCGGCAGCGAGGTCGTGATGCTGGACGGGGCGCGCATGACGCGGGGCGAGGGCGCCGACTACGCGATCGACTACGAGCGCGCCGAGATCACGTTCTCGAACCGCCGGCCGATCTCGTCGGCCTCGCGCATCATGGTCGAGTGCCAGTTCACCGTGAACCGTTTCCGTCGCAACCTTGCCGCATTCGACGGGCGCTGGCAGGGGCGCGTGCTGCACGCGTTCACGCGGGTGCTGAGCGAAGCCGACGACGGCGGGCGCCCGCTCGACATCGACCTGAGCGCCGCCGATCGCCTGGTGCTCGAGTTCGCAGGGGACTCGGCGAACCGGGCGATCGCGCCGGGAGTGACGCCGGGCGGGGGAGACTACGACTCCGTGCGGGTCGCGGGCGGGACGCTGGCCTACGCCTACGCCGGGCCCGATTCCGGGCGGTTCGGGGTGAGCTTCGCGCGCGTCGGAGCGGGACGGGGCGACTACGCCGACTCAGCCCTGGCGTCGGGCCGCACGGCGTACCGCTACGTCGGTCCGCGGTTCGGGGCGTACGTGGTTGGCCGCGCGCTCCCCGCCCCCGAGACCCACCGGCTTTGGGTCGTGGGCGGCGGCGCAACGGTCGGCGCCCTCACGATCGACGCCGAGGGTGCGGTCTCGCACCACGATCTCAACGCGCTCTCCAGCCTCGACGACGGCGACAACATGGGGCTCGCGGGCCGGGCCGCGATCGGCCTCGGCGGGACGCTGCCGGGCGTCATGGGGGAGGCCGGGCTCTCGTTCTCGGCCCGCACCGTGGGGCCCCGTTTCGTGCCCTTCAGCCGCCTCGAGCGGCCCTTCGCCCAGGAGGATTGGGGCTTGCCGCTGGACGCCGATCTCGAGCACCAGCAGCGGGTCGAGGCCGCGGGCCATTGGAAGCCCCGCCGCCTGGGCGAGCTGCGCGCGAGCCTCGCGCGCCTCGAGCTTCCGAGCGGCTTCGAGTCGGTGCGGCGCACGGCGGAGTGGAGCCGGGACGGGATCCTGAGCTTCGCGGGCGCGATCGAGCACGCGGACGCGAACGATCCGGCGCGGGTCTTCCCCCACGGCGGGCGGGACCGGAGCCGCGTCGAGGCGCGGCTGCTGCTCCCATGGCTCGAGCCCGCGCTGCGCGCCCAGAGCGACGAGCGTCGCACGCCCAGCGACACGGCCCGCGCCGGAGATCGCGTGCGCGAAAGCGAGCTCGAACTGGCGAGCCCGCAGCGCTTCGGGTGGCGCACCCGCGCGGGCTACGGCGTGAGAGACGACGCGACGCTCTTAGGGAGGGCGTTCGTGGAGCTGCGCGAGGTGCGCACGCTGCGCGTGACGCTCGACACGCCGTCGGGCCGCGCCCTGGTTGCGGGCCTGGCGCTGAACCGACGCGAGGTCGAGCCGCGCGCCGATCCGGTCCACACGCGCAGCGACCTGGGGAGCGTGCACCTGGCGCTCGACGACGCGAAGCGCGCGCTCTCAGGCTCGGTCAACCTCGAGGTCACGAGCGAGGGCGAAAATCGGAGAACCCGCACGCTCACATTCGTCGGCGGCGGACGCGGCGGCTACGACGCGCTCGGGAGCCCGGCCCTGCAGGGCGACTACCTGCTGGGCGACGGTACATCGGGCGCGGCACTCGACCTGCTCGCGCGCTCCGCGCTGAGCGCCCGCCTCGGCTGGCAGTTCGGCTCATCCGACGCGTGGCGTGGCTCGCGGCTCGAATTCGCGTTCGAGACCGACGCGCGGCGGCGCGGCCCGTTCGTTCCCAGCGACGCCGTGATCGCTCCCGCCGTTGTGCTCGGAGATCCGGCGCTCGCGCGCGGCAGCGTGCTCCAGCGCCTGGAGACGGATCTTGCGCCCGGGGCGCGAGCCGGCGCCCTCCATCTCCTCGCCGAGCGGCGCGTCACCGCCGACCGGAGCTACGAGAACTTCGCCCAGACCTCCGTCCGCGAGGCGCTCGAGGCGCGGCTGCGCGCGCGCCCGGCGCCGGCATTCAGCGCCGAGATCTCGAGCCGCCTCAAGCGCGACGAGGAGGCGCAGACGTTCATGGGGGCCTCGGCCTTCCGCCGCGTCCTGATCGAGAGCGGGGGCGGAGCGCAGCTCGTGTTCACCCCCAGCGCCCGGGTGCGCGCGGCCGGCATCGCGGACGGCGCGTGGGTCCGGCCGGAGGGCGGAACCGAATACACGCGCACGATCCGGCTCGGCCCCGATCTCGGCATCGCGGTCCTGGCGCGCGGCCGCCTCGAGATCGGCGCGCGCCGCACGTTCATCCGCGGTCCAGCGGTCGCAACGTACCTGCCGGGGAGCGATCCGCTCGGAACCCCGCTGTGGGAGGGAACCTCGCGCTTCGACTACCGGCTGCACGAGAGCACGACGTTCGGCCTGAGCGTGGCGCTGCGCGACGTGCCGCACCGCGCGCCGCTCGCGACCGGCCGCGCCGAGCTGAGGGCGTTCTTCTGATGCGCCGCGCGATCGTTCTCGGCGCAGCGGCTCTGGCGGGAAGCCTGGCGCTCGCCCTTCCCGCGCGCGCAGTGTCGCGCATCGACTACCGCGGCAGCGCGCTCAGTCCCCGCCAGGTGGAGAGCCTGGCGCAGGGCGCGCTCAAGGCGCCCGGCGACTCCGTCGCCCTGGAGCAGGCGCTCGGGGCCGTGGTCGGGTGCCTCCAGGAGATGGGCCGTCTCGAAGCTCGCGCTCACGCGCGGTGGGAGGGCGGTCGCGAGCCGCGCCTCGTGATCGAGACCCGCGAAGGTCCGCGCTACCGGCTGGGAACGATCGTGATCGCCGCGGGGCCGAGCGCGGACTCCGCGCGGTTCGCGGAGGCGCTGGGCCTCAAGCCCGGCGACCCGGCGGCCCCGCGCGCGGTCGCCGCCGCGATCGAGCACTCGCTCAAGAACGTCGTGGACCACGGCTACCCGTATGCGGAGCTGGGCGTGAGCGGCTGGCAGGCGGATTCCGGCGTGGTGGCGCTCCGGCTCGGCGGAGCGCTCGGACCGCTGGTCACGGTGACGCGCGCTCGCGTGGAGGGACTGCACGTCACCCGGCGGTCGGTGGCGGAGCGCTCCCTCGGGCGAATCGCCGGCCAACCCTACCAGCAGGAGACCGCGCTGGCGGCCCGTGACCGGCTCGCGCAGCTCGGGCTCTTCCGCTCGGTGACGTTCGAGGGACTCGAGGGCGAGGGCGACTGGAGCAAGGCCCAGCTCGTCTACCGCGTCGAGGAGCCGCGCTACAATCGGGTCGAGGGCGCATTCGGCATGCAGGGACGGACGGGAACGGTGGGCATGGGGCAGCTCGACCTCGGGAACCTACTGGGCACCGGACGGGCCCTCTCGCTGGCGTGGCAATCGCGCGGGAGCGGGCGCACGGATTTCGGGGCCCGCCTCGCCGAGCCGCTGCTGCTCGGCACTCCGCTCCGTGTCGAGCTGGCGCTCGAGCAGCAGGTGCGCGACACGCTGTACACGCGCACGCGCTGGGGAGGTCGGATGCAGTTCATGCGAGCTGCCGGGCAGAAGCTGGAGGCGGGGTACGAGCAGGAGCGTGTCGTTCAGTCCGAAGGGACGGTGGAGGAGGCGACGTTCCAGAACACGCTGTTCGCGGTCGAGCGCACGACGCTCGAGCCCGCACTGGCGCCGCGCCGCGGCTCGCGCGTGACGCTGCGCGCCGCTCAGATCGTCCGGCACGAGCGGCTCCGTCCCTTCGGGAGCCGGACCTCGAGCGCGAGCGCGATCGAGGGCAACGGAGAGTGGACGCGCGCCATGATGAGCCGGGGGGCGCTCGCCCTCGAGGCGGGAGCCGCCGGGCGGTTCGGCTCGCAGCGCATCCTGCCCGACTACGAGCGCTACATGGTCGGCGGCGCGGCCACGCTTCGCGGCCACGACGAGGAGCAATACCACGTGGATCGCTTCGCGCTTTCGCGCCTCGAGTGGCGCTGGTTCCTGAGCCGGGCCCAGCGCGCGTTCCTGTTCTGGGATCATGCCTGGATGGGAACGCGCAGAGCGGTCGATCGCGGCGGCGCCCGGTTCGACACGATGCAGAAGGACGGCGTCGGGTTCGGCATGCGACTCGAGACGGCGAGCGGAGTGGTCGGCATCGACTACGGCCTCGAGCCGGGTCGCCCGCCGCTCGAGGGCAAGATCCACCTGCGTCTGGTCTCGACATTTTGAGCGCTGCGACCCCTCGGGAAACGGAGTTGGCGCGGGAGGTCGAGCGGCGGCTCGCCCCGGGCGGCGATGTGAGCCGCTCCTGGCCGCACTACGCGCCGCGGCCCGGTCAGATCGCACTCGCTCGCGACGTGGCACGGGCGGTCGGGAGGGGCGGCGTGCTGCTCGCAGAGGCGCCGACCGGGGTCGGCAAGTCGCTCGCCTACCTGCTGCCCGGGGTGCTCCATGCGGCCGAGACCGGACGGCGTGTCGTGATCGCGACCTGCACGCGCTCGCTCCAGGATCAGCTCTTCGAGCGCGACCTGCCCGCGCTGCTCGGCGTGCTCGGCCTCGAGCTCCGATGCGCGCGGCTCAAGGGCAAGCAGAACTACGTGTGCGAGCCCACGCTCGCGCTCGCCGAGGAGCGCGGCCCCGAGGAACGAGACGTGCTCGAGCAGCTCAAGCGCTGGGCGGCGACCGATTCAGAGGGGGACCTGGACCGCTTTCCGGCCGCCGACGCCGACACCTTCCGCCGGCTGCGCCCGCGCGTCGCAGCCGATCCGCACGCATGCACCGTCGCCACCTGCCGGCGGGCGCGCGAGTGCTTCTGGGTGCGCGCGCGCCGCCAGGCTTCCGAGTCGGCGCTGGTGGTCGTGAACCACGCGTTGCTCGCCCTCTCGGGAGAGGTCGAGGGCCTGCTGCCCGACTTCGACGTGCTCATCGTGGACGAGGCCCATCGCCTCGAGGGCGTGCTGCTCTCGCAGCTCGAGCGCTCGGTGTCGCGCCACCGCTTCGAGGAGGCGCTGCGGATGCTGGGCAGCGCGCGCGCGCGCGGAGGGAGCGGCGGGCTCATCGCGCGGCTTGGCGCGTACACGGCACCGCTGCTTCGGCGCGGCGGGCCGCTGCCAACGGATGCAGCGGACACGCTCGCCGATCTCGCAGCTCGCATGTCGCGGTGCCGCGACGACGTCGACCGGCTCTTCGAGCGGCTCACCCCCGCCGGTCCGACCCCCGACGGCTTCGGCGGGCGCGTCCGCCATCACTCCGCCCTCGAGCTGCTGGGGCGCGACCTCGCGCCGCTCCAGACCGTGCTCGAACACTGCGCTGCGTTCTCGGGCGCGCTCCAGCGTCTGGCCACGCCGCTGGAGAGCGCGGGCGAAGCGGGCTCCGAGCTGGCGACCGAGTCGCTCCAGGTGGCGGCGCGCTTCGGCCTGCTGGGATCGGACCTCGAGAGCCTGGTCGAGGCGGCGGATCGCGAATGGGTGTACTGGCGGACGCGCGAGAAGGCGGCCGGCCTGGGGGTCGTTGAGCTCAAGGGCTCACCGGTCTCAGCAGCTTTCCACGCGCGGCGGCTCGTGCTGGAGCGTGCGCGCACGGTGGTCTTGACCTCTGCGACCCTGCGCGGGGGCCCGGACTTCTCCTTCGTCGCCGGGCGGCTGGGGCTCGGCGATGAAGCCGGGATGCCGTACGAATCCGGCACCTATCCGTCGCCGTTCGCGCTCGAGCGACAGGTCGCGAGCTTCATCTTCGATGGCGGCGAGGAAGCAGAGGCTGTCGCGGCGGTGGTGACGGCGCTCGCGCGCGCCACGCGGCGCAACCTGCTCGCGCTCTTCACAGCGCACATGCGCCTCGGCCGCGCGCGCGACGCTTCCGCGCGGAACGCGGCGCCGTCTTGCTCGGGGTGCAGAGCTTGTGGGAAGGTGTGGACTTTCCGGGTGCTGCCCTGGAGATCCTGGTCGTGGCAAAGCTGCCGTTCTCGGTGCCGGACGATCCCCTGGTACAGGCGCGCGGCGAGCGGTTGCGCGAGCGCGGGCTCGATCCGTTTCGCGCGGACTCCCTGCCGGAGGCGGTCTTACGGTTCCGCCAGGGGATCGGCCGGCTGATCCGGCGCGACGACGACCGCGGGGTGCTCGTGGTGTGCGATCCGCGGCTGAACCGGGCATCGTACCGTGCCGGGTTCCTGACGACGCTGCCTTCGGAATGGCGCTCCATGAGCGACGCGGAGGCGCTGGCTAAGGAGGCGGCGCGCTTCCTCGACCGACCTCACGCCGTGGAGGAAAGGACGTGATCGAGCTCGGTGCCAGGCCCTTGACCCTCGACGACCTGGAAAACGCAGCCCGCGAGCCCATCGAGGTCCGGCTTTCGGCGGCCGCCCGGGAGCGCGTCGTTGCGAGCCGGAGAGTGGTGGAGGGCGCAGTGCGCGAAGGCCGCGCGGTCTACGGCGTGACGACCGGGTTCGGCGAGCTCAAGGGCAAGCGCATCCCGCCCGAGGACGTACGCCGGCTCCAGGTGAATCTCCTGCGCTCCCACCGCGCCGGTGTGGGAGCAGCTGCGCCACGCGGCGTCGTGCGCGCCATGCTGCTGTTGCGCGCCGCCTCACTGGCGCACGGCTACTCCGGATGTCGCGCCGATGTGATCGAGTCGCTGCTCGCGCTGCTCGCGCGCGACGTGACGCCGGTCGTTCCGCTCGAGGGCTCGGTCGGGGCGTCGGGCGACCTGGCGCCGCTCGCCCACCTGGCGGCTGTGCTGACCGGTGAGGGCGAGGCGTGGCTCGGGGACCGCCGCATGCCGGCTGCGCTCGCGCTGCGCGGCGCAGGGCTCCAACCCCTCGAGCTGGAGGCCAAGGAGGGGCTGGCGCTCATCAACGGCACCCAGCTCTCGACCGCGCTCGCCTCCCTCGCGTGCGTGGCAGCGCTGCGGGTGTGGGAATCGGCGATGGCGGCCGCATCGCTCTCGACCGAGGTGCTGCTGGGTTCTGTGCAGCCGGCGCGCGAGGAGGTGCAGATGCTGAGGCCCTACCCCGGTGCGCTCGAGGCGGCGCGGCGCACGCGCGCGTACTCGGAAGGCAGCGCGCTCGTTGCCTCGCACGCCGACTGCGACCGGGTGCAGGACGCGTACTCGCTGCGCTGCGTGCCGCAGGTGATGGGCGCATCCTGGGACGCGATGGACCACGTTGCGAGCCAGCTCGAGATCGAGATCAACTCGGTGAACGACAACCCGCTGGTGTTCGCGGCCGGCGGAGAATTCATTTCGGCGGGCCTGTTCCACGCCCAGCCGGTGGCGCTGGCGGCGGACTATCTCAAGATCGCAGTTGCCGCCTGCCGCCTGTGCTGGCGAGCGACCCCGGCCTGGAGTCGGGCTACATGCTGGCGCAGTACACGGCAGCTGCGCTCGTCTCCGAGAACAAGGTGTTGAGCCATCCCGCGAGCGTGGACTCGATTCCGACGGGCTCGGGTCTCGAGGATCACGTGAGCATGGCGCCGATCGCGGCACGCCACGCGCGCGCCGTCGTCGAGAACAGCGCGCGGGTCGTGGCGCTCGAGCTGTTGTGCGCGTGCCGCGCGCTCGAGTTCCGGCGGCCGCTCACGGCAGGCGCCGGCTCCGAGCGACTCTACGGCGCGGTGCGGCGCCTGGCCCCGGCGCCGGACGGCGACCGCCCGATCGCCGAGAGCTGCGAGACCGTCGCCCGCTGGGTCCTGTCGCGCGAGCCCGAGCGTCTGGCGGAAGAGGTGCTCGCGTCATGAGCGCGGTGGAAGCTCGCGTGGTGCGCGCGCCGCGCGGCTCCGAGCGGACGTGCCGCGGCTGGATCCAGGAGGCGGCGCTGCGCATGTTGATGAACAACCTGGATCCCGATGTGGCCGAGCGCCCCGAGGATCTCGTGGTGTACGGCGGAACTGGCAAGGCGGCGCGGAGCTGGGAGGCGTACGAGCGCATCGTGGAAGCCCTCCGCTCCCTCGAGAACGACGAGACGCTGCTGGTCCAGTCGGGCAAGCCGGTCGGCGTCTTCCGCACCCAAGCGGATGCCCCGCGCGTTCTGATCGCCAACTCGCTGCTGGTGCCGCGCTGGGCGACCTGGGAGCATTTCTGGGAGCTCGAGGGCAAGGGCCTCATGATGTTCGGCCAGATGACAGCCGGGTCGTGGATCTACATCGGCTCGCAGGGCATCGTGCAGGGCACGTTCGAGACCCTCGCCGAGTGCGCGTCTCGTCACTTCGGCGGCACGCTCTCGGGACGCATCGTGCTCACCGCCGGCCTCGGTGGCATGGGAGGAGCACAGCCGCTCGCGGTCGCGATGAACGGTGGCGTGTGCCTGGCGGTGGAGGTGGACGCAGCGCGCGCGCAGCGGCGCCACGCGACCGGCTACTGCGACCGCGTCACGACCAGCCTGGAGGAGGCGCTGGCGTGGGCGGGCGAGGCGAAGGCGGCACGCCGCCCGCTCGGTATCGGGCTCATCGGCAACGCGGCCGAAGTGCATCCCGCGCTGGTGCGCCGCGGCTTCGGGCTCACGCTCGAGCAGGCTCGGACGCTGCGCGCGGCGGATCCGACGGATTACGTGCGGCGCGCACGCGGCTCGATGGCGGGGCACGTGCGGGCGCTGCTCGCGATGAAGGCGCGCGGCACCGTGCTCTTCGACTACGGGAACAACCTGCGCGGCGAGGCCGAGGCCGGCGGGCTCGCGCACGCGGAAGCGTTCTCCTACCCGGGCTTCGTTCCCGAGTACATCCGTCCGCTGTTCTGCGCCGGGAAGGGCCCGTTCCGCTGGGCCGCGCTCTCGGGCGATCCGGCGGACATCCTCGCCACCGATCGAGCTGCGCTCGAGGAGTTCCCCCGCGACGAACGGCTCCACCGCTGGATCCCGCTCGCCCAGAAGCACGTTCGCTTCCAGGGCCTGCCGGCGCGCATCTGCTGGCTCGGGCACGGCGAGCGTCACCGGCTGGGTTTGAGGTTCAACGCGATGGTGCGCGACGGGCTGCTCAAGGCCCCGATCGTGATCGGCCGCGACCACCTCGACGCCGGCTCGGTGGCATCACCCCATCGCGAGACCGAGGGCATGCGCGACGGCAGCGACGCGGTCGCCGACTGGCCGATCCTGAACGCGCTGCTCAACACCGCTTCGGGCGCATCTTGGGTGAGCGTCCATCATGGCGGGGGGGTTGGCATCGGCAGCTCGATCCACGCCGGCATGGTGATCGTCTGCGACGGCAGCCCCGAGGCCGACCGGCGTCTCGAGCGCGTGCTGGTGAACGATCCCGGGACCGGCGTGATGCGCCACGCGGACGCCGGCTACCCCGATGCGATCGAGCACGCGCGACGCACGGGAATGAAGCTGCCGGGGGTCACGGGGCGGCCGCCGGGGACCCACACGTGACGCTCATGCCCGCGCGCGAGTCCGCGACCCGTCCGGTGGCGGGCGGAGCATCGTACATCCTCCTCCACAACACATCGGAGGTGGTGACTCCCGATCTCGCAGGCGAGAAGATCGTGCGGTTCCCCAAGGGCGCGGTCGTCTTCCAGGAGGGCCGGGTCGTCGAGATCGGTCCCGCCGCCGACGTCGCCTCGCGCCACCGCGAGGCGCGCCCGGTCAACGCGAACGGCCATCTCGTAACCCCGGGGCTGGTGGAGTGTCACACCCACATGGTCTTCGCGGGGCATCGCGCCGAGGAGTTCCATCGCCGGTTGAAGGGCGAGAGCTACGAGGAGATCGCGGCCGCGGGCGGGGGCATCCTCACCACCGTGCGCGCCACCGGTGCAGAGCGCGAGGCGGCGCTCGAGAAGAATTTGGCGCTGCGCCTCGAGCGCTGGCGGGCGAGCGGCTGCACCACCGTCGAGGTGAAGAGCGGGTACGGCGTCACGCCGCAAGGGGAGATGAGGCTCCTCGAGATCATGCGCGCAGCTGCGCAACGGGTGCCGGGGCGCGTGCACCGCACGGCGCTGCTGCTGCACGCCCTGCCGGAAACCTACCGCGGTCGGCGCGAGCGCCTGCTCGAGGATCTGGCGACCCGGACGCTGCCCGAGATTCGCCGCCGCGAGCTGGCGAGCGCGGTGGATGTGTTCTGCGCGCGGATGGCGTTCAGCGTGGAGGAGTGCCGCGGACTGCTCCTCAAGGCGCGCGAGATGGGGTTCGCGATCAAGCTGCACGCCGACCAGCTCGAGCGCAACGGAGGGGCGCAACTCGCCGCCGAGCTCGGCGCCATCTCCGCCGACCATCTCGAGAGCGCGAGCGACGACGACTGGCGCGCGTTGGTGAAGGCGGGCGTGGTCGGCGTTCTGCTGCCTGCCGCCGCGCTGACGCTCGGCCTGCCGCTGCCGGACGCCGGGAGGCTGCGCGCGCTGGGCGCCCGCGTCGCGATCGCCACCGACTTCAATCCCGGCACGGCGCCTGCGCAGTCGCTGCTCGAGTGCGGCGCGCTCGCCGCCCGGCTGTGCGGCTTCGACGCCGAGGAGACGCTGCTGGCCATGACCTGGAACTCGGCTCGGGCCCTGGGCGTTGAGCGCGAGGTCGGCCACCTCAACCCGGGGGCCGCCGGGGACGCGGTGGTGTGGGAGTGCGAGACCATGGAGGAGCTGCCCTATTGGCTGCCCGCCGTGCGGCCGGACTGCGTGTTCATCCGCGGCGCCGATCTCGCGCTGCCCACGGTCGAGCGGCGAGTGTGGCCGTGACCCGACTGGTCGAGTGCGTGCCGAACGTCTCCGAGGGGCGCCGCCTGGAGGTCATCGAGGAGCTGATCCAGGTGATCGCGGGCGTGCCGGGCGTCACGCTGCTCGATCGCGAGAGCGATGCCGATCACAATCGCTCGGTGCTGACCTTCGCGGGCGCGCCCGAGCCGGTGGCGGAGGCGGCGTTCCGGGTCGTGGAGCGGGCCGCGCGCCTCATCGACCTCAACCACCACAGCGGGCAGCACCCGCGCATGGGCGCCACCGACGTGGTGCCGTTCGTGCCGGTCGAGAACGTGACGCTCGACGACTGCGCCGAGATCGCGCGGCGCGTGGGACGGCGAATCGGCGATGAGCTCTCGATCCCGGTGTTCCTTTACGAGGCAGCCGCCAGCCGCCCGGAGCGCACGAGCCTGGCGGAGGTGCGGCGCGGCGAGTTCGAGGGGCTGCGCGACGCGATCGGAAAGGATCCCACGCGCCGGCCCGACTTCGGGCCCGAGCGCATCCACCCGACGGCGGGCGCAACCGCAGTTGGGGCAAGGCGTTTCCTCGTAGCCTTCAACGCCAACCTGAACACCGGGGACGTGCGGGTCGCGAAGGCGGTGGCGGCCGCGATCCGCGAGCAGAGCGGGGGCCTCACGAACGTGCGCGCGCTCGGCTTCTCGATCGAGGGCGGGCGGCGCGCACAGGTGAGCATGAACCTGGTGAACACCGAGGCGACGCCGATCCATCGGGTGCTGGCCCTGGTGCGGGACGAGGCGGCGCGCCACGGCGCGGCCGTATCGGGCTGCGAGGTGGTGGGCCTGGTCCCGGAAGCGGCCATGCTGGACGCGGCGATGCACGCGCTTCAGCTCGAGAACTTCCGGCGCGACCAGGTGCTGGAGTCGAGGCTCGAGAACCCGCCCCTGACCGGGGCGGTCTCGATCGCTTCGTTCTTCGAGCAGGTGGCTTCTCCCGCCCCGACGCCGGGCGGAGGGACCGTCTCGGCTTTCGTGGGGGCGCTTTCCACCTGCCTCGCCACCATGGTGGCGAACCTCACGATCGGGAAGAAGAAATACGCGGCGAGCGAGAGCGCGCTTCTCGAGCTCAAACGCGACGCGGAATCGGTGCGCGGCGAGCTTCTGACGCTCGCGCGGCTCGACGGCGAGGCATTCGATGCCGTGCTCCGGGCGCGGCGCCTGCCGCAGGCCACGCCCGATGAGAGCGCAACTCGGCAGCGGGCGCTGGATCACGCGGGGGCGGAAGCCGCTCGCGTGCCGCTCCGGACCGCGGCCGCCTGCCTGCGCGCGCTCGAGCTGGCCCAGACCGCAGCCCGGCTCGGAAACGTCAACGCTGCGTCCGATGCCGGGGTTGCCGGGCTCCTGGCGCGGGCCGCCGCCGAGGGGGCGCTCCTCAACGTCCGAATCAACCTGAAGTCGTTGGACTGGCAGGCCGATAGGGAGGACATCGAGATGAATTTGCAACGCCTTCAGACTGCCCTGGAGACGACTGCTCGGGGCTGCCTGGATGCGGTGCATAGCGCTTTGCAAGCCTGACACGATAGGGATCGTGCCGGTGCTGGACCATGGCGCCGGGGGGACAGCCAGCTTGGAAAAGGCGATCGAGATCAAGCGTCGCGCCCAACGCTGCATCCAGAACGGCGATCTGGACGGCGCCCTCGGCGAGTACGAAAAGCTGGTGGCCGCCGACGACTCCGATCCCTACAACTTCGTCCTCCTCGCCGACCTGCTTTACAAGAAGGGCGACCA
>VBOS01000229.1 GCA_005893185.1 Candidatus Eiseniibacteriota bacterium | reverse complement strand
GCCGTATCGGGTGGTGCCACGGCCGCGGCCGTCGCGGGCACCGGGACAGGCACCGGCTCCCCGATCGGGGTTCCCGTCGAGCCGGCAAAAGGCGTTGGCTCGGGTCCGGCGGAAGAAGAGCTGGTACCGGCTGCGGCAGCGATGCCGACTGCGGCACCGGTTGCGGCAGCTGAGCCAGCGCCGTCGGCCGCGGCCCCCGCCGTGCCACTTGCTTCCGCGGCGCCAGCGCCCACGGTTGCGCCGGTCGCGGCCGCCGCGCCGGCGCCGCCCGCTGCGACTTCCGCGGGAGCGCTCGCGCCCGCCCCGACCGCGGCACCGGCTGCGCCGGCGCCGTCAATGGACGCGCCTGAGCTTGCGCCGCCGCCCGCAGCCGGGGCGCTTTGCCCCGCCAATGGCGCGGGTCTCAAGCCGAAAGTCATGATCATGCGGCCGCCGCCCCGGGCCAGCACCACCTCCACAGCCCGGCCGGGCTCCAAGGCCCGCTCAGCTGCCAGTAGATCGTCCGGCATCTTGAGGGCGCGCCCGTCGATGCTCACAACGATATCGCCCGCCACGATGCCGGCCTGGTTGGCGGGACTCCCGGGAGCCACATCGACGACCGCCACACCATTCGCCCCGTAGTGGCTGCTCCCCGGCCAGGCGTGGGTCACGGCGCGCGTGGTCACGCCGATCCAAGCTCCGCTCGCAGCTGCTGGCGTGTCGTCGCCGCGAGCGCCGGGGCACAGTGCGGCCACGGCGAGCAGCATGGCCCCGATGCCGCGACCGCGGGCGATGCCGAGCCTACTCATCTGGAGATTCTCCTATCGCGGCCGTTCCATGGGGGAGCATGGGTGGCGTTGCGCCGGCCCGCGAACCAAGGTGCCCTATCCTACACCTCTTGGCCGCGATCGGATCGAGAAAATGGAGGGCCGCGACGAAGGCGCGGCGGCTCCAGAACCGGCGCCCCCACCGGCCCGTCAGCGAAGCGGCTCGGCCCGCCCTGCGCCTAAGGCCGAGGAGATCCCGAGCCAAGCGTCCTCGGGCGTCCCGAACTCCATCCTCGTGTGCGTGGCACCGTCGGCCTCGCTCCACGGCTGGTCGAGCAGCGCCGTTCCGGCGGGGGCCGCGGCGCCCGCGGCTGCGAAGGGCCGTGCGCGGGCGTCGCCGGCCGAGGGGCAGAGCAGGCCCCGCCAGCCCGCCTCGTCGAAGAATCCGTGGCGGCGCTCGAGCTTGACGAAGACGGTCTGGCTGCCGGCGAGGAGCGAGGCAGGCACGACCACCCGCGTCGCAGCCCTACGCCGCTCGACCGCCGCGCGCGCGACCACCTCCGCGTCGCGCCAGGTCACGATCTCGGCTAAGTCCCCGCGCCTCGGCATGCGAAGCGCGAAGGCGCGGGCGGCCCCCTCCTCCACGGCGATCATCCGCAGCTCGATCGCGCCCCACGCCCCGAGGCGCGCTCGAGGGGAGATGTGAAGCACGAGCGGCCCGCCCTCCGCCATCGCAGGACGAACGGGATGAAGGCCGCGCTGAGCGGCGTGTGGGGCGGTCACGATGAACTCCTCCGGCTCGTCGCCGTGCGCGAGCAGCGTTCGCCGCCGGCACAGGAGCTGCGACCCGTGGCAGAGAATCGCCGCGCGCTTGCGTCGGTGCTCCTCGACGGTGAGCCGCAGCGCCAGTTCCGCCCGCGGCCGCGGGCGCCGCGAATGGACGATGAAAGCCAGAGCGCGCGGGTGGGGGATGCGCGGGTCCATCGTGGCCCGGGCGAGGCTCGCGATGACCGCGAGGGCGCTGTGGTCGGGGTGGAGGTCGTAGGCGTCGGGCGCGATGAGGAGCGTCGGACGCACGCGCTCCATCGTCCGGCGCAGGGCGGCGAGCAGCTCGCCGCCACCTCGCATGAGCATCTCGGTGAGCCCCTGATCGGGGAACGCAAGGAACGTCGCGCGGCTCGCGGGCACGCCGAGGGATGCGAGCGAAGCGAGCGCCTCGCTGCGCCGGCGGGTCCGCCAGCGCTCCTGGTCGGCCGCCGCGATCCGCCAGCGACGCTCCGTGGCTCGCTGGGCCCAGGGATTGTTCTCGCCATCGGTCACGAACAGCAGATGGATCTCGGCGCGCATGCGAATCGCGCGCTGGAGCAGGCCGCCCACCGCGAGCGCCTCGTCGTCGGGGTGGGGGGCGAGGATCAGGATGCGGCTGCTCGCGCCCATCGCGCCGGGCTCGGTCACGGGCTCAAGCCGACCGCGCCGACCGGCGCGGGAAGCAGGCGCACCACCACCTTGTCGCCCGCCAGGAAGGAGTCCGCGACCATCCCCCGCGGAAGGCTCGCTGCGAGCGATCGCCAGCGGCTGGCTGAGAGCACGCAGCGGGTCAGCCCCTCGGCGCGGACGAACGACTGGAGCCCCGCCGCTCCAACCACGACGCGGAGCGGATGGGGAGTGAAGAATGCGCGCGGCCTGCCCGACCAGACCTGCACCGGAGCGCCCGTGTAATAGTGGAGGCCCCGCACCAGAAGCGGGGTGGCGAGCAACGGCTCGGCGGTCCCGGCCTTCGCAATCCGCTCCGCCGCCAGCCTCACCGACAGCTCCGCTTCCATCGGGGCCGCCGCCCAGCCCGTGAAGCACACGACCAGCGCCACCGTCGAGAGCGCGCTCATCGCGACCCACGGCGCAGCCGGCCGACGCCACAGCAGCGCGGCCGCTGCGGCCAGGCACCCCGGAACCACGGAAGCCGGGAGCGGAATCGCGGCGAGCGGGCGATAGACGAGCAGGCCCAGCGACCCGGCGAGCTGGATCAGCGCCCCGCCGCGCGCGACCCGGCGTTCCCCGGGCGAACGGTGCCCTTCGCGCAGCAGGGAATCGAGCGTCGCTCCGAGCAGCAGCGCAAGCGGGACGAAGAGGAAGAGGACGTAGGAGGGCAGCTTGGACTGCGCCAGCGTGAAGAACGCGAGCCCGCTTACGATCCAGCACTCGAGATAGCGCCTGGCGCTGCCGCCCTGCGAGCGCTGGCCGAGGCGCGCAATCGCGACCCCCAGCACCGGGAGCCAGGGGATGATTCCCACGAGCAGCACCGCCGGATAGTAGAGCACGTGATTGTTCGACGGGTGCTCGGCGAAGAAGAGCCGGGTCAGGTTCTCGTGGATGAAGAACGACCGGAAGTAGAGCCAGCCGTAGCGGGCGAGCATGACCGCGAACCACGGCGCCGCGATCGCGAGGCCGAGGGCAACGCCGCCGAGGGCCGTGCGCGCGCCCGGCCGTGACGCGCGCCCCGACGACCAGGCGAAGGTCAGCCCCGCCAGCAGCGGGATGAGAGAGCCGATCGGGCCCTTGGTGAGGGTCGCGAATCCGCTGGCCACGAACGCCAGCACCCACCGTCCCGGCCGTGCGGTCGCGGCGGTGAGCGCATCGGCTGAGGCGAAGCAGGCCACGCACACGAAGAAGGTGAAGACCATGTCGGTCATCGCCAACCGGCTCTGCGCGGCGTAGATCAGCGACGTGCCGAGCACGAGCGCGCCGAGCCACGCGACCCGGCGCCCGAACGCGCGGGCGCCGAAGGCGTAGGTCGCGATGACGAGCAGCGTTCCGAACAGCGCAGAGGGGAAGCGCGCAGCCAGCTCGCTCCTGCCGAGCGCGGCGAAGGCGATCATCTCGAGCCAGTAGAAGAAGATGGGCTTCTCGAACTGGGGCTGGCCGAAGATCCACGGCGTCACCCAGTCGTGGCGCGCCAGCATCTCCCGGGCGGTCTGGGCATAGAAGGGCTCGTCCGGATCGATGAGCCCCAGCCGCCCGAGCTGCCACCCGAAGGCAACCGCGCACAGGATCAGCAGGAAAACGACGTCGCGCGCCCGGCCGGCCTCCGGCCGGGCAGCTTCGGGCTGCAGGCGGCTGCGCGAATCCAGTCTCGACCTCCTCGCATCCCTGTGGCCGGGGTCGTCGCAGCCCATCTTGGGCGAGGGAACCGCACGTGACCCCGTGGCTCGTGGCACACTCTCGCATGCGGCGCGTCCGAGCAAACAGGGCGCCCGCTCGGCCTCTTCCGCCGGCAGGCGCGGGCGCCTTAGCCTTGCGCGTCATCGCCCAAGCGCTGGGGAAGATTCCGCGGTTTTGCCGGGCGCGTTCGCCGGAAAGACCGAGCTGCCCCCGCGGCAGTCGGCTGCAGAGGGCGCCGGGACGCGGTTTCGACCCCAACTGGGCGCATTCGCAATTCCCGCCGGATTGGTGCGGCTCTTGCGTCGTGATTCGGGCGGCCCGCCCCGGAGACGAGTCGTGGGGCGGCGCTCAAAGCAGGCGTCGCGCGCAGGCCCGACGCCGCGTACCGATTTTGACAGACTCGATGAGGAGATTGTCCCGTGAAGAACCTGATTGTCCGGTTCCTGTGCGAGGAAAAGCGCGAAGACCTGATCGAATACGGTCTGCTGTGCGCCTTCATTGCCGCTGTGGCCACCGCCGTCATCATCGCCGATCCGCTCGGCATCCGGGGCGCGATCAAGAACGCCTTCACGCGCGCGAATACGGCGCTCGACAACTCGTAGTTCAGAAGCCTCTGTGGGGAGCCACGGGGGGATGGGGCTCGTGGAGGAGAACCGTGCACGACAGGCAGGAGTGCACGAAGGCCGGCGAGGCTTCGCGTGCCCCACTTCAAACCTCGCCGGTATTGCCGGATTTCGGCGCGTTCAGCGTCCGGCTGGAAGAAGACAGCGACGCGTGAACGTGGAGCCAAGGTGATCCTTCGTGAAACCAACGACAGCGGTGATGAAGTCTCCATCGTGATCGAGCGGGTGGTCGCGTGGAAGCGCGCCCACAATCGCATCACGGTGTATGTCGGATACCATAACTTCGCGTTCTTCGGGGAGGTCGCCAACCGCATCGAGTCCAGACTGTGGGCGTCTTTGGGCGATGCCTCGGGTGAACGCGGAGCGACGAGCGCAGCAGCCCCCGCGCGAGGAGACGCCCCGAGCGCGCCGGAGCCACCGCCCCAGCCCACCACCCCCGCGCTCGGACTGGTCCCCCGCCCGGCGCGGTAGTCGGTTCCGCTTGCTTTCGCCGGGACGCGTGCTTCAGGGATAGACGGTGCGCCAGGGCCCGGGGTGATCGATCAGCCAGCCGAGCATCGCTCCGCCCACGAGGCCCACCAGGACCGGCGTTGCACTGGCATGTTCCTCACCAAGACTGAAGATCTGTCTTGGGAGATCCTCGGCAGCGTAGATCGAGAATCCGATCGCGAAGCCGATCGCCGCGCCGGCCACAACGCCCGCTCCGCTGGCCTTTCGCACCTGGATCGATTCGATCTCCGCCCATGGGACCAGGCGCTCCTCCGGGCGAGCCTGCACACTGATTCGGCTGCTGGGGCTCCGAAGCCGGAGACCTTCGGGTGAGACGACCGGATTGCGACGGATGAGCTTGGCGCCGTCCGTGACGACCCGCACGTCGCCGAAATTCTGCAACACGAAAATCAGTGTTGCGAGTCGCGCGGGATCGGGTACGGGCGCCGGGACGGAATCGCGCGCGGAAGCGAATTCGGGCGCAGAGATGGAATCGGGCGCGAAGACGGAATCGCGCCCGGAAACAGTTTCGGCCCGCGTCGCGGTCGGGTACGTGAGAGATCCCACCGCGGCGATGAACGCGAGGCGCACGAAGGCCGGGCAGCGGCGCCGACCCGTGAATCCGGGTTGATCCGAAGCGCGCGGCATCGCGATCACTCCAGACCGAAGCGATACGGCTTCGGGGGCTCACGGGACTCGGCCTGCTTGATCGCCCAGCCGGTGATCAGCGTGATGCGTACCGCGTTCGTGTTCGCGCGCTCGTTGTGGCTCATTGCGAGCGCCACGTTGACCGGCACGCGGATGCTGCCGTAGCGCAGGCTCTGTCCCGCTGCGACCACGACCGCGGTCGTGAAGCCCTGGGGCCCTAGCGTGATGCTGGAGCCGATCCCGAACTCGAAGCTGCCGGGCGTGCGCACCCCAAAGACGACCGTGCCGCTCGGGATGAACTCGCCCCGCTCGACGCCGCCGACCAGGAAGATCCGCTCGACCAGGAACCACGGGCCGCGGGTGCCCGGCGCTGCCTGGTTCTCGAGGTGCCATCCGAACTGGGTGCGCGGCGCACCGTCCGGCATGAACGTGACGCCGATCCGTGGCCCGTCGAGGTGGTACTGGATCACGGGAGCCTCAGCATCGACCCTCGGACCCACGGGGGCGAGCACCGGCTCGCCGGGCGGCGTCATGGCCGTGTCGGCGGTCTGCGCCATGACCGGC
>VBOS01000026.1 GCA_005893185.1 Candidatus Eiseniibacteriota bacterium | reverse complement strand
GATCGAGGCAACCCACCACGCCGGTCACGAAGCGGTTCGGGTCGGTGTCGCGGTTCAGTGTGGCGGAGAGCCTGGTCGCCAGCTCCACGACGCTCGCGAAGCTCCCGTACAGCACCCGCGCGGCGGCCAGGAAGGAGGTCATCACTAGCGCGGCTCCCAGCCCCTTGCCCGAGACGTCGCCGATCATGAACAGCAGGCGACCGTCGGCCATGCGATGGAAGTCGAAGAGGTCGCCGCCCACCGCGTAGCAGGACTCGAGGTAGGCGTCGAACTGCCAGCCGGGGAGATCGGGGGGCCTGGGCGGCAGCAGGCTGCGCTGGATCGTGACCGCGGTCTCGAGCTGCTGCGCGAGCTGGCGAGCCGCCTGCTCGGCCTCGAGCAGGCGCGCGTTCTTGATCTTCACCGCCGCCATGTTCGCGAGCAGAGTCAGCACTTCGAGCTGCTCCTGCGCGAACGGGCCGGTGAGGTCCTGGCGGTCGACGTAGATCAGCCCCAGCACCTCCTCGTTGTCGAACAGCGGCACCGCCATCGCCGAGTGGACCGCCTGCGCGACGATGCTCTCCTGCGCGCGGAAGCGCTGGTCCGCGGCTGCGTCGGCGGTGAGCACAGATGAGCACTCGTCGAGCACGGTGTGGAGGATCGCCCGCGACAGCATGAGCGGCTTGTCGGTGGCGCCGGCGCGGATTCGCGCAGCGACCTGCTCGGGCGGCGCGCCGGGCTTCTCGCGCAGCAGCACGACGTAGCGCGAGGCCGGCACCGCCTGGGCCACGATCTCGAGGATCTGGTCGCATGTCTCCTTGCGCGGACGCGGCAGCACCAGGAGTTGCCCGGCCTGCGAGAGCAGGCGGACGAGCGCGCTCGCGCCCGCCGAGCTGTGCGCGCGGCGTTCGAGCACCTGGTCGATTTGGATGCGGTGCGAAGAGCCGGCCACCGCGCGCTCGTCGAGCGCGAGCGGCTGCTGCGGGCGCTCAGCTGTCACCACCAGCGCGACGTGTCCGATCTCCACTTGGTCGCCGGGCTTGAGCGGCATGGCCTCGCGCGCATCCACGCCGTTCACGCGCGTCCCGTTGCGGCTGCCGAGGTCGCGGATCAGCACGCGGCTGCCGTCCACGATGATCTCGGCGTGCTCTTTGGAGACGGTGAAATCGCCGAGCTGCAGCTCGTTCCGGGACGAGCGGCCGACCGCGAGCCGCGGGCGATCGAGCGTCCAGACCAGGAACTGGTATAGTTCCCGGCATGCTGCGTTTCCCGTCCATTCCTCACGCCCCCGGGCGTGGGAGGCGCTCGCTCGCGCTCTCGATCGCCGCGCTGTGCGCTGCGATCGTCACATTGCCGGTCACGACAGCTGCCGCGCCCTACGCGACCCGCGACCTGGGCCTCGCCCGCGCCGATTCACTGCGGCTCACCGGGCGCTACGCGGAGGCGCGCACGGCGTACGCGGCGCTCACCGGGCGGGAGCCCGTTGCGACGGCGATTGGCATCGCGCGCTGCATGGCGGCGGTCGGCGAAGCGGACCAGGCGGTCGCGACGCTGGGCGCGGCGGCGGCGAAGCATCCGTCCGAGGCCGCGCTGCACGCGGAACTCGGGGCGCTGGAGTTCGAGCGCGGGAACCACGAGGCGGCGGAGAAGCAGGTGGCCCAAGCCCTGGCGCTCGACGCGGACCAGTGCGCAGCTCGCTATCTGGCGGCCGAGCTGGCGCGCGTGGCGGGAAGGCTCGAAGAGGCGAACGATGCCTACCGCTGGTTCGTCCGCTACTACAACCGCGCGCGCGACTCCCTCGACGACCCGGAGCGGCTGCTCTGGATCGGGCGGGGCGCCGCGCAGTACGCGCGCTGGAACCGCAACGCAGGCCAGTTCAATTTCCTGGTGAACACGCTCTACCCGCGCGCGCGGGCCCTCGATCGGCGCTTCTGGCCCGCGCACCTCGAGGCCGCGCTGCTGTTCATCGAGAAGTACAATCCGGTGGACGCGAGCGCCGAGCTGGATTCGGCGCTTGCGATCAATCCCAACGCAGCAGATCTGCATGCTGCGCGAGCGGCAATCGCGCTCGAGCAGGGAGCGTTCGACGCGGGGCGCGCCGCGATCGACCGCGCGCTGGCCATCAATCCGCGCTGCAAGGCCGCCTTCCGCGTGCAGGCCGACCTCGAGATGTCGGCGTTCGGGGCGGCCGGGGCGGTCGCGATCCTGGAGCGCGCCCGCACCCTGGATCCCACGGACGAGGAAACGCTGGGCCGGCTGGCAGCCGCCTACCGCGCCGTGGATGGATTACGCGACACCCTTCCCGGCCCGCGCATGCGCGGCGTGATCGCAGAGGCAGTGGGCCGCAACC
>VBOS01000226.1 GCA_005893185.1 Candidatus Eiseniibacteriota bacterium | reverse complement strand
GCGAAAGGAGCGCCGGCACGACCCGCAGGGCCTCGACACCGCGCGGCGCGGGCGCCGGCAAAGCGCCCGCGACCGTGAGCCCGCGCTCCCCGCCGAGCACGATGCTGGAGAGCATCACGGTCCACGGATCGCCCTCGTGGAGCCCGGCCGCTGGCGGCTCCGCGAGGGCTTCGCCGGGTCCCGCGAGCGAGCCCGCGGCCGCGCCGCGCGCGCCGGCTGTCGCTTCGCCCGACCCCGCCGCCGCGCGCTCAGCGCCCGCGCCCGGGCCGCTCCCGCTCGCTCCGACCGAGCCGTTTCCTCCCTGGCCCGCTCCGCTCTCGCGCGCCTCGGCGGCTTGAGCGGCGGTAACTGCGGCGGCCGCGACAGCTGCACGATCGCGCTCGGAATGCTCTTCGCGCTGGCGGTCCTCCAGGAACCGCACGCACTCGGCGAGCGTGCGCGGCGGCGGAGCGCCGAGCCGGTCCTCGCGCGCGAGCGAGCGGAACAGGTCGGGCTCGGCCGCCGCCACGAGGTGGAACTCGCCACCCGGTGCCAAAGCAGCCTCGATGTGACCGGGAGCGAATGCGTCATCGCCCTCGTCGGCGGCGGGCTCGAGCGCGTGGAGGAGGCCGTGCTGCCACACGCGCGCCGGCAGGAATGCGCCGTTGTGCCACAGCGTGAGCGTCGGCCGGTCGGCCGAAAGCTGGAGCTGGACGCGGCCCGGCACACCCTGCGCCGGCGTGTGCAGCTCGGCGCTCTCGCGCTGCAGCGCGTTGGGGTCGCGGGCCACAAGCAGCGGGCTCACAGACAGCGTGGCGGAGGGGCCTTCGAGCAGGCGGTAGCGGATCGCGATCGCGTCGTGGCCGGAGATCGGCAGCAGCGACTTCTCGAGCGCCGTCCCGCCCGCGCGCCACGTCCAGCGCGGCCAGGGATCGAGCGCGAAGCTCTCGAGCAGCAGGTGCCCGGCCGGTCGCGCCGCGCCGCCCGAGACCACGTTGCAGCCCAGCTCGAAGGATGCGCCGGGGGCGCGCAGCCGCTCGTCCACCTTGAGGAGCAGCGTCGTCAGGCGCCCGCTCGGTCCTGACGCAGTCAGCAGGGCGTGCGCGCGGCGCGCGTTCGCGCCACACGCGGTGCCCGAGCTGTAGCCTCCCGTGCCGAGAGGGAAGGCCCATTCCGTGCCGAGCGCCGCGCGCAGATCCGAGAGGACATCCTGTCCCACGCGCATGGCGAAGCGACAATAGCACCTCGGCGGGCGGCACCGAACTTGCCCGCGGCCGCCCGCGGCGCCCCGCGCGCCCCGCTACAGCACCATCGGCCGGTTGAGCACGAACGACAGCGGCACGACGTGAAGGCCGGGCGGGAGCTTCGCCTCGAGCGCCGGGGCGAGCCAGCGCAGCGTCAGCGGCGTGGCGCGCACCCACACCACCGTCTTCTCGCGACTGCTCGCATCGTGGAGGATCGCGCTCCAGCGCTTGCCGAGCGCCTTGGCATCGCTCTGGCGCGCCTCGGTCTCCACGATCTCGTCCGGCTCGTTGTATGCGACGCCGAGATCCGCGGCCAGGTCCTTGCACACAGCGCCCGCCGCCGGCGAGACGTGCACGAACGGCAGGCTCTGGCGGTGCAGCTCGCGGAAGACGGTGGTCATCACCGTCACGTCCTGCGTGGCCAGCGATCCCATGTGATTCGAGACTGCGATCACCGGCCGCCCCTGCTCGAGGTGGTGGCGCACGAGGCTCGTGATCTGGGCGGGACGCATGGTGACGAGCACCGTGCCGGGCCCGGGATTGACCTGCGGATAGTTGATGGGCTCGAGCGGGAGCTGGAGCACGACCTCGCGCCGCCGGTCGTGCGCGGCCTTGAACAGCGGAGCGCTCGATTTCGCGCCGGGCGGGAGCGCCACCGCGAACGGCACCGGGAGCGCCAGGAACTGAGACGCGAGCGCCTCGTCATCGCCGAAGCCGTAGAGCACGACCGCCAGCCGCGAGACGCGCGGGGAGTCCTCGCCGGCTGGCATTCCTCCGCGCACCAGCAGGACGCGGTGCGTCGGCCTCCCCGGCAGCCCGACCACCAGCGTGACGATGCTCTCCCCCAGCGGGCCCATGCTCTCGCGCCCCGACAGCACATGCGCGCCGCGCTGCTCGAGGGAGCGGGTCATGGCGAAGTTGGCGTGGAGCAGCGATGCGTCGGAGGGGAGCCCCATCCGCCACACGAGGCTCGGCCGCGCATTCTCCTCCACGCTGACGCGCAGGCTGTCGTCCGGGATGCCGGAGGCGCGCATCCCCTGACGGAGCTGCTTGCCCACGATGCGGGTGACGCGGTTCCAGTCGCCGAGGCCCGGAATGCGCGCCAGCGCGATCTGCCCCGTGTCGGAGCGGGCGAGCAGGAACGCCTCCCCCAGCAGGAAGAGCGCGACGGTCACGACCGCGAGAAGCACGGGCGCGCGCGGGGACGAGGCGGAGGTGCGGGTCTTGCGCCGGGGCATGGGTGGGAGTCGGTGGCAAGTTACGGAGCGCGCGGAGTGGAGTCAACGGTCGGAGCGCCCGACGGCCCGTATGGAGCGGCAGCTCGGGCGATGGAGCAGCCGCTCGGTCGGCGGCCCGCGCCTCTGACCGGACCGACCGCGCCGCGACAACCGGAAGGTCCGCTCCGGCCCCGGCACGGAGGCATCCTCGTCCTGCCGGGGCGTTCCGCCGGCCCTCCAGGCCGTGCGCGGGCCCCTTTCTTTGCACTTCAGTAACACTCCTCTGGCGAGCCGATGACAGGCTCTCGGTGGAGAGGGCCGATGCTTCTCCTGCGGTGCCCGC
>VBOS01000225.1 GCA_005893185.1 Candidatus Eiseniibacteriota bacterium | reverse complement strand
GCGCGCAAGCGCCGAAGCGATGCGGAGAGCAGACTACAATCGCACGCGATCAGTAACTTGCCGGGGCGCTGGATCGCCGGGCTCTGGTGGCGCGTGCGGCGAGGGGCAAGACCGAACGCGATCGCTCCGGGCACACTGCATAGGCTGCCGCGACGTGTCACCTCCCCGCAGCGCGCCTCGCGTTCAGCATCTTCACGAACGAGCGCCCGCGCAGCTCCTCGAGCGTGAGCCCGGCCGCGAGCGCTTCCGCCTCGGTGAGCGCGCCGCATGAGAGCCCGCGCAGGAAGAAGTTGAGCAGCCCCTGTCCGGTGGCTGCGTCGTCGAAGGTCGAGCCGAGGAGCGTGGCCTGAGCCGCCTTTTCCACGAACGCCTAGCGCGTCGGAAGCTGCGCGGGATTGAGGTCCCAGCCCTGGTAGTAGGCGTTCCGCAGCGACGCGCGCACGTCGTCGTAGTGGATGCGCCACCCACGGTGGACGGTGGCGCGGTTCTCCTCGACCTGCGCTGGCGAGAGTGGCGGACCGCCGGGATTCGCGCGATGCGGGCCCACCGGCATCACGGTCGTCGCCCCGTCCGAGAGCAGGAGGCCGGTCCCGGCAAGGCACACCTGCATGACGTGGCGCGCGAAGTCGCATGCTGCGTGCTGCGGGAGCTGGTACATGGCTGTGATGCCGAGCCCGGCCGTGTAGTCGTAGGTGCCGAAGTGTGCGCCGCGGCAGCGCCCGCGCGCGGCGGCGACGAAGCGCGGGAGGGCCAGCGCGCCGTCGGAGGCGAAGATGGACTGCGGCGTCTCGACCATCAGCTCGATGCGCAGCGATCCGGGCTCGAGCTTGCGGGCTTGCTCGATCCGCTCGCACGCCTCGACCGCCGCCGTGACCTGCTCGGGCGACGTGATCTTGGGAAGCGTGACGGCGAAGTTCGGGGGCAGCCGACCGGCGGTGAGGCGGACGAGCGCCCCCACGAACAGGTCGAGGGTGCGGAGCGCGCGGCCGCGCAGCTCATCGCTCAGCGGCTTGATGCGGATCCCGACGAAGGGAGGGAGCGAGCGCTCGCTCATGCCGCGTGCCATCTCCTCGGCGTCGGCCTCGGCGTGTCGGTCCTCCTCGGCGTCGGGGCGGTTGCCGTAGCCGTCCTCGAAGTCGATTCGGTAGTCCTCGACCGGCTCGCGCTTCAGCTTCTCGACGACGCGCGAGTGCACGGCGCGCGCGAGGGACTCCGGTCCCTGTAGTCCGATCGCGCGCGCGAACGCGGCGGGGTCGGGCGCGTACTCATCGAGCGCGCGCAGCGCCGCGGTCCCGAGTTTTGCCGCGATGTCGGCGGAGAACAGGTGCGCGCCGCCGTAGACGGTATGGACCGGCTGGCGGTCGGCGCGGTCTCCAGGGTAGGCTTCCGCGAACCGCCGGTTCGCTCCGCTCAGGCGGTGTAGCAGCTCGCGCGTATTCCGAGAATCGAGAACGGTATCCATGGGCTTCTCCCTGGGTCGTGCGCCCGAATGTAGGCGGAACGAGGCGGGGATGCGAGGCGGGGCGACGGAGGGTCCTGAATGCCACAGAAGGGACTGGTGGGAAACCGGGCGGTGGTGGAGCGCAACTACGCGATCCTTCCACCCCAGGGGATTCCGGAGAGCGTGCTCCCGGAGTGGACGGGCACGGCTGCGCGCGTGCTCGCTGCGCCCGCGATGGGCGCGCGGTTCGCGATGTACCTGCTCGATCTCGCTCCCGGCGGCGGGAGCGCGCACGCCCTTCCAGAGGACGTAGAGGCGTTCTTCTACGCGGTCTCGGGCGAGTGCAAGCTCGCGTACCTCCATCCGGGCGCGCGCTTCAAGCTCGCCGCGACGGCGCAGAGTCGCTTGATCTGGCTCAAGAAGATCTACGAGCCATTCGATGAGCGCCGCCCCGCCGATGTGCTAGGGAACGAGGGGCAAGTGAAGGGCGAGCCGTTCATGGGCGTGCATGAGCTGCTGCTCAAGACGCTGCTTCCGGCGGATGTCGCGTACGACATGGCGATGAACGTCTTCACGTTCCCGCCCGGATACTCGCTCCCGGTCACCGAGACGCACTTCATGGAGCACGGGCTCTACATGCTCGAAGGCCAGGGCGTCTACTACCTCGGCGACCGCTGGTACG
>VBOS01000224.1 GCA_005893185.1 Candidatus Eiseniibacteriota bacterium | reverse complement strand
GGTGAGGAGGCATGCCACGAGCGCGCACTGCGTTGGGACTCGCCTGAGGCTCAAGACGATGGACCGCCTTAGGAGTTTGGACACAGCGGCGATAGGAAGGGGGCGTAGGTCCTGCGAGTGGCAAAGGGGCTCGCCCCCGGCCTCAAGCAAACCTGGAAGCTCATGTAATCGTATCATGTGGGGCGCGCCCCGCCCGCGGGCGAATGGCCCCGCCGTTACCGATCCGCGACGGGGCCCTTGCTCGAGTCGTCGGCGAAATGCCCGATGAGGCGCGAGAGCTCCTCCGGGCGGTCGAGCATGGGGAAGTGCCCGCAGCCCTCGACACGCACGCCCTTGGCGTTGGGCGAGTCCGGGTAGCCGAGCGCCTTCGCGGCCTGGTCCCAGGTGCGATCGGCGGGCCACATGCGATCGCTGAAGACGGCGAGCAGCGGCGCGCGCAGATGGCGCATGCGCAGCGAAACGTCGGCGAACAGCTCGAGGCTGAGCCACGGGGCGAGGGACGAGGGGGCGACCCTGGCGGCGTAGGCGTAGAGCCTCTCGCCCTGCGCGGAATCGCGGCCGTAGGCGGTGTAGATCTCGCGCAGCGCGCGCGGATAGTCGCGATCGAGGGCGTCGAGCCTCCGGGCGCGCGCGTCACCCTCGATCTGCGGCTTGAGCGCGGTCTCGACCAGCACCAGGGCGCGAACGCGCTCGGGATGCTCGAGCGCCTCGACGGCTGCGACGAGCCCGCCGAGCGCGTGGCCGACGAGCACCACCGGCTCCCTCGATTCCGCGATGAGAGACGCGTCGAGCGCCTCGGCCGCGCGCTCCGGCGTGAGCGGTTGGAGTTGGGGGCTAAGGCCGTGGCCCGGCAGCTCGATCAGCACCACGCGGTGGCTACGCGCCAGGCGGCGCGCGGTGGGAAGCCAGTCCTGGATGCTGCCGCCGGGACCATGCAGCAGGGCGATCGTCGAGCCGTGCCCCATCGCGAATCGGTGGGGCGGCTGGAGCGGAGCGGGCGGGCGCAGCGCGAGCGCGATGACGAGCGCCAGCGCCGCGAGCGCCGGAATCAGGATGAGGAGCCGTCGGGTCACGATGCAGGTCGCGCCCCGGGGTGATGCGGGGTGCACCCGCGTTATCGGCGGCGCGCGGGAGTGGCTGAAGCGCGGCGACGGGCGGGGCGCGGCGGGAGCAGGCGAGACGCGACTGCACCGCGCCTCTCCTGCTCCCGCCGCGCGCCTAGTTGCTCGCGAGTGGCGCTGCCTCGAACTGGCGGATCACGGCGGCCAGAGTGTCCGGCTGGTCGGCGTACATCTGCACTCCGCTGTTCGCCACGCGCCGCGCCCGGATCGAGCCGGGATTGTCGAAGCCGCGCGCCTTGCCGACCACGGCCCAGGACGTGGTGTCCGACCAGGTGCGCGCCGATCCGACGAAGAGCAGCGGCGTCTTGAGGTTCTTCAGGGCGCCCGAGGCGTCGAGGTCGAACAGGGCGTGGAAGTAGGCCCTCATCTGCGGCTCCGGCACCAGGGCCGCGCGCGCGTGGAGCGCCACGCCCTCGGCGGAGTCGCGCCCCATGGTGGTGTAGACCTTCTTGAGGAAGTCGCTGAAGTTGGCGTCCATGATGTCCAGGAAGGCCTTCTTCTGCTGGTCGGGGACCGCCATCGGCGGCTTGAGCGTCGCGTCGATCACGATCAGGCCCTTCACGCGCCCGGGGTGCGCGCTCGCATCGAGCAGCGCGAGCGCCCCGCCCAGGCCGTGGGCCACGACCACCGTGCTCTCGGCCTTCTGCATCGCCAGCACCTGGTCGAGCGCGGCCGCGCAGGCTTCGAGAGAGAACGGGTTGGGCATCGGGGTCTCGCCGTGCCCGGGCAGGTCGACCATCACCACGTGGTGATCGGTGATGAGCTTGCGAACGGTCGGCATCCACTGGAGCCGCGCGCCTCCCAGCCCGTGCACGAACACCACGGTCGGACCGTGGCCGAGCTCCGTGAACTTGAGCGTGGCCGGCGTCTGCGCGGCCAGCGCCTGCGCGGCCAGCGTGGCGGCGAGGAGCGGCGCGGCAAGTGCTGCGTTCCTGGATCTCATGACGGCTCTCCTCACATGAGCGGGTCGCGCGCGTTTGTGGCGCCCTCCGGCGACGGCGCGCCGGGGCCGGGCTGCCCCCATCTTCCACCGTCATCGGCAGGCCGCCGCGTCAATTCCGGCCCGGACTGCGGGCCGCGTCCGGACCCGCGAATGACGCGGCTCCGATCCCGCCCCTTGCCGACTGCACAAATGTGCAGTATATTGTCCCTGCCAGGTCAGCCCATGCGACGCGAAGCCATCCAGCAGGCCGTGGCGGTGCGCGCCGACTTCCGGGGCGGCGTCGTGACGCCCATCTCGTTCCGCCACGCGGGACGCGAGCAGCGCGTGACGCGCGTCAACGCTCGCTGGGTGGATCGTGCCGGGCGGCACCCGAGGTTCCACTTCTCGGTCACGGTCGAGAGCGGCGACGTCTGCGAGCTGCAGCTCTCGGCCGCCGACCTGGTGTGGTGGCTCGACTCGGTCACGCTGGAGGAGTGAATGGGCAAGCTTCACAGCCCGCGACATGGAGACGAGCCGCGCGCTCGTCCGCGATTCGAAGCCGTCGCTCGCGCCGCGGCGCCGGGCGGGACGCACGAGGCGTCTCTCCCCTTCGCCACGAACCGAACGGCACCCGTGCAGGCGGAGTCGTGCGCCGCGGTGCGAGAGACGGGAGCAGCAGAGGAATCCGGGAACGGGGTCACGGCCGGCGGTGGCATCGCGGGGATCGCCGAAGCCGCCGGCGTGCCCCGGCCCGGGTGCTCGACCGGGGGCGTCGCCGCGTCAGCGAGGGACACAGGATGTGTCCCGAGCGGCGGCGGAGCGCCCCTGCCGTCCCCGGAGGCGCCCCCGGACTCGCCCGGCGCCCCCGAGCGCACCGTCCTGCACGTGGACATAGATGCTTTCTTCGCGGCGATCGAGCAGCGACGCGATCCGCGGCTCGCGGGCAGGCCCGTGATCGTGGGCGCGGGCGTGATCGCATCGTGCTCGTACGAGGCGCGCGCCTTCGGCCTCAAGGCCGGCATGCCGCTCTCCGAGGCGCGGCGGCTGTGCCCCAGGGCCGTGATCCTCGAAGGGCACGCCCAGGTCTATCGCTGCTTCGCAGACGAGATCTTCGCGCGCTGCCGCCGCCTGGCGCCGGCGGTCGAGACCTACCTCGACGAGGCCTACTGCGACCTCACAGGCACCGAGCGCCTGCACGCCGATCTCCCGGCGGCTGTGCGCGGCCTGAAGCGCGACATCCGCGCGGCCACCGGCCTCGGCGTGACATGCGGCATCGGGCCCAACCGGATGCTGGCGAAGCTGATCGGCAAGACGGTGAAGCCCGACGGGCTCGCGCGCATCGGCGCAGCCGAGGCCGACGAGTTCCTGCGCGGGCGGCCGATCGAGCAGCTCGCCGGCGTCGGCCACGCCCACGCCCGCACGCTGCGCTCGATGAACCTCCACACCATCGGCGACCTGCGCGCGCTCTCGGCCCCGGTGCTGGAGTCGCTGTTCGGCGCGAACGGCCGGCTGCTCCACGAGCGCTGCCGCGGGCGCGACACCGCGCCGGTGAACGAGCGCGAGATCCCGCTCTCGATCTCGCGCGAGACCTCGTTCCATCGCGACACCGCCGACCGCGTGGAGATCGAGGGCATGCTCGAGTACCTGGTCGGGCGCGCGTGCCGTGCTTCACGCGAGCTCGCGATCCGCGCCCGCACCGTGAGCGTGCGCCTGCGCTACGCGGACGGCGAGGGCCTGGAGCGCGCCCGCTCGCTGCGCATGCCTTCCGACGCCGACCCGGTGGCGCTGGCGCTCGCGCTCGACCTGCTGCGCGCGCTCTTCACGCGCCGCGTGGCGCTGCATGCGGTGGGCGTGACGTTTTCGAACTTCGTCCCCGCGGCCGGCGAGCAGGGCGCGCTGTTCGACGAGCGCGAGGCCGGAAGGCAGGCGGCGCTCTACCGCGCCTTCGACCGCGTGCGCCGCGCGTACGGGCACGGCGTGCTGGTCTCCGGTCGGGCTCTCCATCTCAAGGACCGCCTCGCACAGGATCGCAACGGCTTCGTCCTGCGGACCCCGTCGCTCACGAAGTAGGGCGGCGATGGCGGCCTCACGGTCGTGCGTGGCCCGCTTGGGCTCCGGGCCGGGGCCGCTGCCGGGGGCCGCCCGCGCGGCAACCGAAGCCGCGCGGAGCCAGGATGGCGGAGCGCGGCTGCAGCTTAGAGAGGGCGCGCATGGATGCGCGCCCGAACGGCCGCGCGGGCGGCCCCCGGCAGCGGTCCCGGCCCGGCGCTCGATGAACCGCATGCGCCCCGGCGCGCGCGGGCGGCCCCATGCGGCGGCCCCGGACCGGCGCTCCGGCACCCGCGTGCGGCCATGACCTTCACCCCGCTGCGCGTGCGCTCGCACGGCTCGCTGCTCTCCGGCGTGGCCTCGCCCGAAGCGCTGATCGGGCGCGCGCTGGCGCTCGGCTACGAGTCCCTCGCGCTCACCGACCGCGACAACCTCTACCTCGCGATCCGCTTCTACCGAGCGGCGCGCGCAGATGGCCTGCGCCCGCTG
>VBOS01000223.1 GCA_005893185.1 Candidatus Eiseniibacteriota bacterium | reverse complement strand
AGCGGCGGATCCTCGCGCTGCTCATCCGGCTGAAGGCGGAAGGAAAGCGGGTCGTCGGGTATGGGGCGCCCGGGAAGGGCAACACGCTCCTAAACTACTGTGGGATCCGCCTCGACTTTCTGGACTACACGGTCGATCGCAATCCGCACAAACAGGGAAAATATCTGCCCGGCACGCACATCCCGATCTTTCCGCCGGACAAGATTCGTGAAACGCGACCGGACTATGTCTTCGTGCTCCCGTGGAACCTGAAGGCCGAGCTCATCGAGCAGCTCGGCTACATCCGAGACTGGGGGGGCCGTTTCGTGTTCCCGATTCCCACACCGGAGATCGTCGCATGAAAGTGCTGGTGACGGGGCATCTCGGGTACCTCGGCTCGGTCATGGTTCCGATACTGGAGCATGCGGGCATACACGTGGTCGGCCTCGATAGCGCCCTGTTCGCCGACTGCCTGTTCGGCGACGCGCCACGGGCGGTGCCGGCGATCAAGCAGGACATCCGGGATGCGCAAGCCTCCGATTTGGCGGGCTGCGACGCGGTCATCCACCTGGCGGCGCTCTCCAACGATCCTCTCGGGAACATCCATCCGGAGCTCACTTACGGGATCAACCACCTCGCCTCCGTGCGGCTGGCACGGATGGCTAAGCAAGTCGGTGTTCCGCGCTTCCTGTTCGCCTCGTCGTGCAGTCTGTACGGCGTCGCGGGCGACTCGATGCTGACCGAGGAGGCGCCGTTTCACCCCATCACACCGTATGGCGAGTCAAAGGTGCGGGTGGAACAGGAGGTGGCGCGCCTGGCGGACGCCGGGTTCAGTCCCACCTTCCTGCGGAACGCCACGGCCTACGGCGTCTCGCCCCGGCTGCGGGCCGACGTGGTGGTCAACAACCTCGTGGGTGCCGCGTTCACGACCGGTGAGGTGCTCGTCCAAAGCGACGGTACCCCGTGGCGGCCGCTGGTGCACGTGCAGGACATCGCACGAGCGTTCCTCGCGGTGCTGCGGGCGCCGCGCGAGCTGGTGCACAACCAGGCGTTCAACGTGGGGCGCTCCGAAGAGAACTATCGCGTCCGCTGACTCGCGGATCTGGTCGAGGAAATCGTCCCCGGCAGTCGCGTGCGTTATGCGGACGGTGGCGGGCCCGATCCGCGCTGTTACCGCGTCGACTGCGGCAAGCTGGCGAGCACCCTCCCCGACTTCCGTCCCGAATGGACGGTGCGGCGCGGCATGGAAGAGCTGTACGACGCCTTCCGCCACCACGAGCTGACCCGGGAGGCGTTCACGGGCACATACGTCCGAATCCAGCACCTCCAGCGGCTGCAACGCGAGGGGCGGCTCGACGCGTCGCTGCGGTGGCGGACGCCAGGCGGGGCCCACACCGCGCGGGAAGCACGGACACGCGCCTAGCCCCCGAACCCATGATGTCCGAAATAACAACAGTTCGCTGCCTAGCGCCGCGCGTCGGGCGCGGATGTGGGCGGCAACCACAAGACTCCCAACATGTTGAGCGATGAGGCGCGATGAGGCTACGGAGTGCACGGCTCTTGCTAAGCGGTCGCTGGGGGGGAGGCGAGCGATGAAAGTCGTGCTGTTCTGCGGTGGGCTGGGCATGCGGCTGCGGGACTCCCAAGAGAACCTGCCGAAGCCGATGATGCCCATCGGGTATCGTCCGATTCTGTGGCACGTGATGAAGTACTACGCCCATTTGGGCCATCGGGA
This sequence comes from Candidatus Eiseniibacteriota bacterium, assembly GCA_005893185.1. GTDB lineage: Bacteria > Eisenbacteria > RBG-16-71-46 > RBG-16-71-46 > RBG-16-71-46 > WS-2. The sequence continues at coordinate 2,994 of VBOS01000223.1, read as the reverse complement.
CTTCATCCTGTGCCTGGGCTATCGGGGCGACGTCGTCAAGCACTACTTCCGCACCTACGACGAGTGCGTGTCGAACGACTTCGTGTTATCGGAAGGCGGCAAGAAGCTCGAGCTGCTGGAGAGCGACATCAGCGACTGGCGGATCACATTCGTCGACACGGGCATCAACTCGAGTATCGGAGAGCGGCTCAAGGCGGTCGAGCGGCACGTCGCGGGAGAGGAAGAGTTCCTCGCGAATTACAGCGACGGGCTCACCGACCTCCCGCTCGCAGCGCAGCTCGAGCATTTCCGCCGGCATGGGGCCATCGCCGGGTTTGTCTCGGTGAAACCCGACATCAGCTACCACTTCGTGACCGCCCGCAACGGCGGCACGGTGACCAACCTCGCCGACATCGGGCAGACCGGCCTGCGCATTAACGGGGGCTACTTCGTATTCCGGCGGGAGATCTTTTCGTACCTGCGTCAGGGCGACGACCTCGTGACCGGCGCGTTCCAGCGGCTGCTGCCCCTCAACCGGCTGCTCGCGTATCGCTACGACGGGTTCTGGCAGTCCATGGACACCTTCAAGGACAAGCAGCGCCTGGACGAGATGTACGCCCGAGGCGACGCGCCGTGGGAGGTGTGGAAGCGAACGGCGCCCGCTGAGACCGCCGTCGCCGGCCGCCTGCCACTCCGGCTACCGCGGGCCGGGCGTCGCCAGCTGCATTCCCACTGATGCTCGGGCTGCCCCTCGCGCGTGGCCCCGATGCGCCGCTGCGGGTGCTCTGCCTCGGAGCGCATGCCGACGACATCGAGATCGGGTGCGGCGGCACCGTGCTGCGACTCGCGGAAGCCACCCCGCCGCCGGAGTTCGACTGGATCGTGTTCAGCGGCGACGGCCCGCGTGCCGACGAAGCCCGTTGCGGCGCCAGCCTGTTCCTGCGCTCGGCCGGACCGGCGCGCGTGGTGGTGAAGATTCTTCCCCTACGTCGGCGGGAGCATCAAGGAATACTTTGAAGAGCTCAAGCGCCAGCCGGCGCCCGACGTGATCTTCACGCACTACCGGGGGGACCGCCACCAGGACCATCGGCTGATTTCGGAGCTCACGTGGAACACGTTTCGGGACCAGTTGATCCTTGAGTACGAGGTGCCCAAGTACGACGGCGATCTCGGCGCCCCCAACTGCTACGTGCCACTCGACGACCCGACGTGTCGGAAGAAGACGCGCCACCTATGCGACGCGTTCGGGTCGCAGCAGGAACGACGCTGGTTTACCGAGGAGACCTTCAGGGGCCTGATGCGGCTGCGCGGCGTGGAGTGCGGGGCGCCCGACGGCCTCGCGGAAGCCTTCTACGCTCATAAGCTCGTGTTGCACGCAGCGTCTGGCGAGCGTCGATGATGGGCACGGGCCCCGTTCCGCGGGCAAGTATCGGCCTTCCCGTATACAACGGCGAACAGTACCTCGCGGAGGCACTGGACTCACTCCTGGCTCAGACCTTCGAGGACTTCGAGCTGATCGTCTGCGACAACGCCTCGACGGATCGCACCGAAGAGATCGGCCGCAGGTACGCGGCGCAGGACCGACGGGTGCGGTATGAGCGCAACGCGCGCAACCTCGGCGCCCCGGCGAACTACCGACGCGCGTTCGAGCTGTCGCGCGGCCGGTACTTCCGCTGGGCGGCGGCCGACGACGTCTCCGCGCCGCAGTCGCTGGCGCGGTGCCTGGAAGTCCTAGAGCGCGAGCCGAACGTCGTGCTTGCTTATCCCAAGACGCGCTTCATCGACGAGCGCAGCCGTGTGACTGCGGATTACGAGGATCGTCTCCACGTCCAGTCGTCGAAGGCCAGCGATCGTTTCTACCAGGTCCTGCGACGCCTGGAGCGCTGCAACGCGATCTACGGATTGATGCGCGCCGATGTCCTGAAATGCACCAGGCTGCTCGGCGACTTCCTGGCGGCCGATGTCGTGTTTATGACCGAGCTGAGTCTGTACGGCACGTTCTGGGAGGTTCCGGAATTCCTGTTCTATAGGCGGTTCCACGCCGCCGCCTCGAGCGCGATGGACCAAACCCAGATTCGCACATTCTACGATCCCGCGAATCCGCGGCGGATCCGGATGCGTGAGTGGAGGCACCTCTGGGAATTGTCGCGAGCGGTCGGGCGAGCGCCGCTTGCCGTTGCGGAGAAGGTGCGCCTGTGGTCGCTGCTCGCGTGGAGAACGATGAGAGTGAGTGACCGGCTGGCGGGCGAGCTGCTTGGTGCCACACGCTGCTGGCTCACCAGCGCGTTGCGATGATGGCCGCGCGGGCGCCGCGCGGCCCCTGCTCGATCCTCTCGGTCGTCGGTGCGCGTCCCAACTTCATGAAGCTGGCACCGCTCGCCCGCGCGCTGGCGGCGCGTCCCGGCGTGCGGCACCGCATCGTCCATACCGGGCAGCATTACGACCCCGACATGTCCGACGTGTTTTTCCAGGAGCTCGGGCTACCGCGGCCCGATTACCATCTGGACGTCGGCTCGGCGTCGCACGCCCAGCAGACGGCGGCGATCATGACGCGGTTCGAGCCGATTTGCGTCGAGACGGCGCCGGAGCTGGTGCTCGTGTACGGCGACGTCAACTCCACGGTGGCCGCGGCGCTCGTGGCGGCAAAGCTGGGCATCCGTGTGGGGCACGTGGAGGCGGGGCTGCGCAGCCGGGACTGGTCGATGCCGGAAGAGATCAACCGCGTCGTGACCGACCGTGTGTCCGATCTGCTGTTCGCGCCGTCGCGCGATGCTGTGGACAACCTGGCGGCTGAGGGTGTGCCGTCGGAGCGGATCCATCTCGTGGGCAATGTGATGATCGACTCGCTCGTCGCGGCCCTCCCGGCGGCGAGCTCGTTGCGTGCGCCGGCGCGCCACCGCGTGGCGGCGGGGTCGTACGTGGTCGTCACGCTGCATCGACCCTCCAACGTGGACGACCCGGCGACGCTGCGCGAGCTGCTTGACGCACTGGTCCTGCTCGGGGAGAACGGTCCCG
>VBOS01000222.1 GCA_005893185.1 Candidatus Eiseniibacteriota bacterium | reverse complement strand
CGCGCCGGCACGCGTCGCGGGAGCAGGATGGTCTCGAACGCGTCCCACAGCACCCACGCGATGAGGACGACGCCGACGACGAGAGCGATGCCGTGCATCCCGCGCACGATAGGCGGCGCGCGGCAGCGCGCGCAAGACGGAGCGCGGCGGTTGCCCGCGGCGGCGGCGGTGGCGGATCGCCCGACTGCGCTCAGCCGCCGGCGAAGAGCACGAGGTAGGCGTTCTTCCAGCCCTCGCCCCACAGCAACACCGCCATCGCGGCGGGGGCGAGGAGCGTGCCGAACGGGAGCGCGGTCTTGCCGCTGGCCGCGCCGCGGGCGATCAGCACGGCGCCCCACAGCGAACCCGCGAGGGCGGCGATCATCACGGTAAGCAGGCTGAGCTTCCATCCCAGCACGACGCCGAACATGGCGGCGAGCTTGATGTCGCCGCTGCCCAAGCCCTCCATCTTGCGAAAGCGCTCCCATGCCCACGCCAGAAGCCACAGCAACCCGCTCCCCGCCGCGACGCCGAGCAGCGCATGCCGCGCGCCCTGCGGCCACTGCAGCGCGGCCGCGAGCGCCAGAAGCGTGCCGGGGAACGTGAGCGCATCGGGCAGGAGCTGGAAATCGAGATCGATCCACATCAGCGCGATGAGCAAGAAGCCCCACAGCGCGAGGAACGGATAGGCGGGCGTGAGCCCCTGGGTGCGGAAGAGCAGCACGGCCCACAGCGCGCACAACGCCTCCGTGATCGGGTAGCGCCACGCGATGCGGGCGCCGCAGTGACGGCAGCGGCCGCGGCTGGCGATGAAGGAGAGGAGCGGGACGAGATCGAGCGCTTCGAGCCGTGCGTCGCACGCGGGGCATGCCGACCGGCCGCGCACCCACGAGCGACCGCGGGGCACGCGGTGTGCGAGCGCCGTGACGGCGCTGCCCATCACGAGCCCGAGCAGCGCGAGCAGGATGAGGATCGCGAGGCCGGGCGTCATGAACCGACGGGAATCGGGCGGGCCGGCGTGGGCCGGTCGTGTCGCGCCATCATGATCCCAGGTTGTCGGCCGATTCCCTGGCCTGACTGGAGGCCGGCTTCGAGGTCATTCGCGTCGCTCGCGTGCGGGGCTTGGGACCCGCCTCATCCGAAGGTGTAGATGGAGCGCGGAACCACAGGCATTTCAAAGACATCGGCGTTGCAGTTGCCTGCTGTGAGATTGCAGGAACGAGCCCCAAGCCCGGCCGCGTGATTCCACCCAGCGGCGTGCCGCCGCCTGCCAATGTCGCGAATTGCTGCCACTTGGCAGCCACGGCTCATTCGGCGCGGTCCGCATCGACTCGCGCGTGAGAGGCAGGCATCTCCGAATGGCGAAACGCACGATCCTCGCGCAGTTCCTCCGGGAGAATCGCCCGGCCTGGAAACGTTGGGCGATGGTCGTGGTCGGATTCCTGCTCCTCTTGCTCGCCCCGGTGCTCGCGCACGCGCAGGGCGGAGGGCCCGACACGCTGCAGCTCGTGTGGACCGCGCCCGGCGATGACGGCGCGATCGGAACGGCGAGCGCATACCAGGTGCGCGTCTCGACCGCGTCGATCACGCTCGGCAACTGGGGCGCGGCGAACGTCGTCGGGCCGGCCCCCGTTCCGCTCGCGAGCGGAAAGCGCCAGGGTTTCACCGTTCGCGGGCTCTCGACCGACACCACGTACTACTTCGCGATGCGCACCGTGGACGACGCCGGCAACTGGTCCGGGCTCTCGAACCTCCTGCGTTGGGATTGGACAGCCGACGCGACGCCTCCCTCGGTCCCGACCGCCGTCGCGGCCGTTCGGCTCGGCGCCCAGGTGCGCGTCACGTGGGGGCCGGACTCCGAGCCGGACCTCGACGGCTACTCCGTCTACCGCGCGACGAGCGAGAGCGGGCCCTTCGTTCGCGTGAGCGCTTCGCTCGTGACGCCTGCGGAATATCTCGACGGCTCCGTTCCCGCCGGAGCGGCCGCGGTCTGGTACGAGGTGACAGCCAGCGACCTCTCCGGCAACGAGAGCGTGCTCAGCGCCCCGGTGAAGGCCCAGATCTCTTCGCCGAATTCCGACTGGACGCTGTCTCCGGTCTTTCCCAACCCCAGCGCGACCTCGCAGTCGGTGTGCATCCCGATCGTGATCCCCGCCGCCGGCGGAGGAAGCGCGGCCGTGGACATCGTGAACGCAGGCGGCTTCCGCGTCCGCCACATTCCGATCGCCTCCGCCACGACTTGCTCGGGGGGGAACGGCGCGGTGTGGGACGGGAAGAACGAGGCCGGCATCAACGTCGCGCCGGGCATCTACCGCGCGCGGCTCGTCGCCGACGGGGCGCACTCGAGCGTGATGGTGGTGCGGGTTCCATGAGACGCACGCGCATGCTCGTGGTTGCCGGCGCGGCGCTCGCGACGCTGGCTGCCGCTCCCGCCGGCGCGGGCATCGATCTCGCGGGGACGACGGCGGCGAACTTCCTCTCCGTCGGCGCGAGCCCGGGCGTGCTCGCCATGGGCGGAGCAGGCCTCAGCCTCGAAGGCGGGCTCGCGACCCTCGACTGGAATCCGGCGACTCTCGGCCGCCTCGGCCGCACCGAGGCGATGTTCTCGCACGCCGCCCTCGGCGACCAGAACGCGCAGGAGTGGGGGGCCTTCGGCGGCCGCCTGCGCTTCGCCGGCCTCTCGGGAGCGGTCACCGGGCTCTTCCAGAACGAGGGGTCGTTCGAGGGGCGCGATGCCTCGAACAATCCGACGGGCACCTTCGACGCCTCGAGCATGGCGATAGGCCTGGGCATCGCGCGCGCGTTTGGATCGATCGCGACCGCGGGCGTCGGCATGAAGTACGCGAGCGAGAACCTGGGCGGGGTCCAGGGCGCGGGGGTCACGTTCGACGCCGGACTGCAGATGAGGTCCGGCGGCTTCGGCTTGGGCGCCGCCGCGCAGAACGTGTTCGGGAAAATGAGTTACGACGGGGCCATCTACCGCTTTCCCGCGAACTTCGGGCTCGGCTTTTCCTACGAGCACGCGGCGAGCGGCCTGCGCGTTGCGCTCGACGTCAACATCCCCGCCGCCTACTACAGCGACGTCCGTAGCGGAGTGGAGTGGCGCTGGAATGACCGTTTCGCGCTGCGCGCGGGCTACCGCGCCGAGCTCAACGCCCCCTCCGGCGAGCCGCTCGGCGGCCCGACGTTTGGAATGGGAGCCGGGGCGCGGGGGATTTGGCTCGACTACGGCTACCTGGTCGGCGGCGCCGGCACGGGGCAGCACCGCATCGGCATCACGTTCCATCCCGGCGGAGCCGCCTTGCCGCCCGACGGGCCCGAGCATCGCGGGAACGACTACGCTCACACGTCGTCGGACGCTCTGCCGACATCGGGCACGGGCGCGAAGGGCGGGTCGTCGGAGAAGCCGCAGGCCCGCTCGCAGGCCGGCGCTCCCGTGGCACCGAGCGCGCCCGCGCCTGTGAGCGCACATGCGAGTGCG
>VBOS01000221.1 GCA_005893185.1 Candidatus Eiseniibacteriota bacterium | reverse complement strand
GAGGACATGCGCCTCGTGACCCACTTCAAAGGCGCGGGAACGCACGAAGCCGTCTTCGGGGCGGCGCTGACCTGGGGCGAGACCAAGGGGAGCGCGCACGAGTTCGAGTTCGACCAGGTGCTCTCTCGGTATCCGGAGATTCCTTCAACGCCCGACACCGGCGATTTCCGCGATTTCGAGGATCGTCGCACGTTCTTCGGCCTGTACGCGCACGATGCATGGACGCCGCAACCGCGCGTGACGTTCGAGGGCGGTGCGCGCCTCGACCTCGTGAGCGAGGAGCTGGAAACCGAGCAGGATCAGCCCACGGGGCCGACGAAGGTGAAGGACAACCGCGACGACACCGACGTGTCGGGCGACATCTCCGCGCTGGTGCGGCTGCTGCCCGAAGGCGGCGCGAAGCGCATCCAGACCATGAACCTCTACGGCTCGGTGCGCCGCGGGTTCAAGCCGGCCGCGCCCAACCTGGCCGAGGCCGAGGCCGCCGAGATCCTGGAGCCCGAGCACACGACGTCGTGGGAGGTGGGGCTCAAGACGCGCGCGCTCGAGGAAGTAGGGGTGGATCTTTCCTACTTCGACATGACGTTCGAGAACATGGTGGTGTCGATCCTGGGCCCGGGCGGCGGGCCCGAGCTGACCAACGCCGGCAAGGAGCGGTTCAAGGGCTTCGAAGCCGATGCGCGCTGGGCGCCGAGGGCGTTCGCGGGCAGCTCGATCCAGGTCGGCTACGCGCACCACGACGCACGTTTCGTCGACTTCACCTTCGTCACGCCCGACAGCCAGCTGCGCGACGTGAGCGGGAAGCACCTGGAGCTCGTGCCCCAGGAACTCTGTAACGTGCGGGTCAACGTGCAGATGCCGGCGGGCATCGGGCTGTGGGGCGCGATGCGCTACCAGGGCGAGCGGCCGTTCAACCGGCGGAACACGTTCTTCGCGGATCCGTACACCGAGTGGGACGCCGGGGCATCGTGGAATCGTGCGAAGTGGCGGGTCTCGGTGGTCGGCCGGAATCTCTCAGAAGACCGTCACGTGGTGACGGAGAGCGAGATCGGGGATTCCCAGTTCTACGTGGCGCCGCCGGCGCGGGTCACGGCTGAGGTCGCGTATCGGTTTTGACGGGGTTTCCCGACACGCGGACCGCCGAGATCGAGTTGCGGGCGAACGAAGCCTAGTCCGAGATCGGCGCTCGACGGATCCAGATCCAGCGGCCGACCGCGAGCCGGATCGAGTCGAGCGGGGCGGAGGCGTGCGCCTCCGCCGGCGGCCGACTCAGGAACACGAACGGCGCCCGCTCGATGCCGTGGCTCTCCTGCCAGCGCTGCATTCGTACCAGGAGATTCTTCGAGCTCATGGTCTGGAGCGTGAGCTCGGGCCTGCGATGCTCGACGATCTGGAAGTACCTGAGGTTCGCGAACTCGGACCACTCTGCGAACACGAGGGCGTCGCGCGGGATCGTTGCGAGAGCCTGCTCGCCGTACTCCCGCGGGGCGTGGAAGCCGCGCAGATTCGGCAGGCGCTCGGGCCCGAGGGTGGGGTCCTCCTGCACGGTTTGAAGGCGCCAGCGACCGATCGGGTGATCGTTCGCGCGGATGCGGATCGCGTGCGGCGGGACCACCAGCAGGGCGATGGCGAGCGCGGCCGGTCCCGCGCCCCGGGCGATCAGGGGCTCGATCCCGGCCGCGATGAAGATCGCGCACACCAGCGTGCAAGCGAGAAGGAAGATGCCCATGTGCGTTCCGGGCGCGATCGCACCCGAGAACAGGAGCGTGGCGGCCGCCACGCCGGCCAATACCAGCGCGGCAGTCGGATGCGCGCGCCGAACGCGCAGAAAACCCCACAGGATGAACGGAGGCGCAACGGGTCCGAGCTCGAACAGGAAGAGTTCGGCGAGGCAGCGCGCCACGCCGCCCACCGTCGTGCGCAACGAGAAAGGATACGGGAACGAAGGATAGAGGCCGCGGCTCGTGACCAGCCATGCCACGCGCTTCCACGGCGTGTCGAAGTCGGGGGTCGGCCCGTTCGGCATTTGAATCTGCGAGACCAGACGCAGATAGTTGAAGGGATAGTCCTGCGTGTCGGCCCAGACCAGGTAGAGGAATGGCGTGAGCCCGGCGGCGAACGCTGCGAGCAACGCCGCCAGCGCGAGGATCCTGCGCGGCTGCGTGCGCACCACGTGGAGGGCGAGCACCAGCCCCAGGACCGCGGCCACGGGCGCCAGCATGAGGTGCCCCGTCACAGCAAGCCCGCACAGGACCCCAGCCATCAGGGCGTCGCGAAGGGCCTGGCCGCGCAGCGCTGCGAGCGTCCGCCACACCGCCATGAAGCCGAGGAAGATGGCGAACGAGTAGACCTCCGCGCGCAGGGCGACCTGCCAGAAGGTGAAGCTCGCGCCCAGAGCGAGCGCGCCGGCCAGCGCCGCGCCGCGCGACAGGCCGAGCTCCGCCAGCAGGAGCGGGAGGAGGGCGACCGTGGCCGCCGAAAAGCAAGCCCCCATGAACGTGATCCGGTACGCGCGGTCGGCGAACGGCACGAGGCCGAACAGCCGGCCGATGAGGACGAAGCTGGGATAGCCGGACGAGTGCGGGATTCCGCCCCTGAGCGCCACGGTCTGGAGCTCCCCACTGTCGCCGAACAGCACCGAGGGGGCGGCCAGCGAAGCGTAGAACGCGAGGGCAACCACGAAGGCGAGCGCCGCCTGCAGGGCAGGGCCCGGTCCTACGCCCCCCGCGCGGGCAGCGGACGGAGCTCGAGCCTCAGTGTGGCCACGCGTGGAGGTCTTCCCGCCGCTTGGCTCTCGCCCGCCGCGCGTCGACATGCACCGAGCGTAGACCAGCGGGTCCGCGTCCGGCAACGCCTGACCGGGTCGTGACCGCAACCGTGACTGCGTCGGACCCGCCCGCTTCAGGCGAGCCCGTTCAGGGGCTCTTCCCTCCCGTCACAGGCGCCGCCGCCCGTCTTACGCGGGTGGTACGCTGCGTCCACGCTGGCCCCGGCTAGAGATCGATTACCGCTGCGGGCGGGGTGCGGTCGTCGCCGATCAGGAACATGGCATCGCTGGGGTTCACGGTCGCCTGGGTCACAGTCGAGCCGTCGTTGGTCACGGGATCCCGGGCGCCGCGGATCTTCTTGTAGTCGCGCTCGAGCGTCACGGTCATGATCTGGTTCGATGGGTTCACCAGCACGATGCCGTTCTGGAAGTCGCGCCGGTAGAGGCTCGTGACGCCGGCCTGGAAGTGAACGTCGTCGAGCCACACCTCCCCCGTCGCTTCGGCGAGGAAGAACTGAACCCCCGCGCTCGTCGCGTACTGCGGAACGAGCGTGACCTGGTAGCGACGCCAGTCGGTCGTGATCGGAATGCGGGTCGCAGCTGCGGGGCCGATCGCGACCGAGATGGATCGCGGCGCGGAGGCCCTGGCCCAGAAGGTGGCCGAGTAGGGCTGATAGGCACCCATGGCCATCACGTCCACCGTCCCGAGCCCGACCGCCCAGTCGACGCTGCCGACAGCCGATACGGTCACGTGCGCGGAAGACGAACCCACCGCGGCCGTGGTCGTGTCACGCTCCAGCGTGGCCGGGACACCGTGGCCGAAGCTCCAGCCGGTGGTCACGTCGGTCTCGAAATCCGGGTTGGTCACGAGGTCGGGACCTGTGCCGAGCCAGATCATCTGGGAGTAGGGCCCGAGCGGCCGCCCGAGCCATCCCGTGTTCTGGAGGTTCGGCGAGGAACGGCCGGCCGCGAGGTCCACCGCGTACTCGTCGTACCAGTACATGTAGTATGGGAAGGGCCGCCCGCTGCGAGCCCCCCCCCCGAACACGGCGTAGCCGGTCCCCAGGGCGGCGCTCGCGAGCCCGAACCGTACCTTGCGAGCGTTGGTGTCGGAGTAGGGATCGAGTCCCAGGATCCAGCTGGAGAGGTAGTTGCTGCGCGGCGCGTGGAAGTGGACGTCGTCCGGCAGGTAGCCGCCCACGTTGCGGAACATGTTCTGGTACCAGTCGCCGCCGTTCTGGTACGGGAAGTTCTCGCGCATCCAGCCGTTGAACGTCGCGTAGTTCGTGCTCTGGGCGCAGTTTCCCACCATTTCGACGGAGGGCCCGGCGCGGCAAGGTGTCGATCGCAGCGGCCCAGGCGGCGTCAAAAGCTGCGAGGCTCGGGTAGCCGGCGCGCACGAAGTCGATGTGCTCCGTGGGGGTTTCCATCCACAGGATGGACTTGCAGTAGACGTCGATGAAGATCCCGTCCCAGATCCCCGGGGTCACGACCACGTCGTAGAACAGGTCCGCGAGGGACTCCGCGACGATGAAGCGCCCGGTGATGTCGCGTTTCGCCAGATTCACGCGAGAGAGCGAGAAATACCCGCCCCCCGTGTTGTAGAGCCAGCCCTGGAGGTCGCGCACCAGCCGGTAATAACGGGCGGGGAACTGCACCAGCGTGTCGGTGGTGGACAGATTCCAGATGTCGTGGCCGGTCACGTAGGCGAAGAGCTTGATGCCAGGGTGGCGCGCGCGCAACGCCGTGAGGACGTCGGGGCGGTATTCCGTGATGGGGCTCGCGTCGAGAATCACTTCGTCATACCGGGCGACAGCTTCCAGCGTCGTGTCCTGGAGCGCGCCCGCGATACCCGCCACGATGTACGGGTATCCGTTGCCCGTGATCCCGCCGTAGAGCCCGAGGCGTGGGTAGTTCTGGGCTTCTGCCGCGGGGGGGCGCGCGACCCCGCCGGCGACCGCTCCGAAAAGCAGCAGGCCGAGGCCGAGCGCCGGCCGGGCGGCCCGGGCGATGGAGGGTGCGAGGTTCAAGGTGGTCCCTGGCTTCCGTTATCGGCAGGGCGGGGAGGATGCCTTAGGCCGGCAGTGATAGGCTGCCGCGCCATGCAGGCCCCGAACCGCGAGGACCACCGCTTCTGCCGGGACATTCTGCCCCGCGTGTCTCGCACGTTCGCGATCAACATGCGCCTCATGGGCGGATCCCTGGGAGATTCGGTTCGCACGGCTTACCTGCTGTGCCGTTCCGCCGACGCGCTCGAGGACTCGTGGCGTGGCGATGCAGGGGAAATCCGCGACCGGTTTGGCGGGTTGGTGGCGGCGATCGATGGCCAGGAGGCCGCGGCGCGGCAGCTTGCGAGCCGCGCGGCCCGCAGCGCGGCTGGCCGCCCCGATCTCGAGCTCGTCGCCCACCTCCCGGAAGTGCTGCGGGTCTTCGGCGCTCTCCCGGCCTTGGACCGCGAGGCGATCGCCGAGTGCCTTCGCGTCATGTGCTTCGGAATGAGCCGCTTCGCGGCGCGCGCAGCGGAGCGGCCGCCCGCGAGCGCCTACCTCGACACCGAAGGGGAGCTGCGCGCCTACTGCTACGCGGTGGCGGGCTGCGTGGGCGTGATGCTCACACGCCTGTTCGCGGGGCGCGTGCCGGCGAAGGATCCTCCGGCCGAGGCCCGGCGTCTCGCGCTGGCGCCCGTGGTGGGTGAGGCGCTCCAGCTCACCAACATCCTCCTGGACTGGCCGGTGGACATCCGCCGTGGGCGCTGCTTCGTGCCCGCGGCGTGGCTCGCGGAGCACGGGCTCGCACCGGGCGATCTCGTCGGACGCGACGATCCCGGTGTGCGTGCGCTCTCCGCGCGCCTGGAATCATGGGCGCGCGAGTCGCTCGCGCGCGTGCCCGAGTACCTGACCCTGATTCCGCCCACGGCGGTCCGCATCCGGCTCTTCTGCCTGTGGCCGGCTGTGTGGGCCGCCGGCTCGCTCGCGCACGCGCGGCGCGATCCCGAGTTCCCGTGGGGGACTCGGCGTCCGCGACTGCCCCGTGCGGAGCTCTGGCGGCGCGCGATCGGGTGCATGTTCGTCCGCCCCGAAGCCGCGCTGCGGGAGGCATGAGCGCTTCGTTTCGCGAACGAAGCCTATCCCGTCTGCTCCGGAAGCGCCTGAGTGGTGGCTTCCGCGGCCTCGCGCTCGCGGATCACGCGCAGCCGGTACGAAACCCACAGCGCGCTGCCGAGCAGGATCACCGCGCACAGGGTGGTGGCGACCGGCGCGCCTGCGTGCTGCGCGATGCCGCCCGCGAGCAGTGCGCCGATCGGCGCCGTGCCGATGAACATGAGCGTGTAGAGGCTCATGATCCGCCCGCGGAACCGGTCTTCGATGGTGAGCTGAATCATGGTGTTCGTGCTCGCGACATAGAGGATCAGGCCGAAGCCCGCGAGAAAGCCCATCGCGAGGGTCAGGGGCAGGAAGCGCGACCACGCGAAGAAGCCCATGCCGAGGCCGCCCGAGACCAGCCCCACGAGCAGGTTGCGGCGCAGGTCCCAGCGGCTGAGCTGGCGCGTCATCCACATCGCCGAGAGCAGAGAGCCCAGGCCGAACGCTGTCACCATGAGCCCGTAGGCCGGAGCGCCCGTGTGCAGGATGTCGCGCGCGTACACCGGGAGCAGCACCATGTACTGGAAGCCGAGCCCGGCCGCGACCCCGAGCAGCAGGAGGAGATTGCGGACCGGAGGCAGGCTCCACGCGTAGCGCACGCCGTCCATGAGCGTCGCGCTGGAGTCGCCCTGCTCCGCGGAGTCGATGGGCGTCATCCAAGCGAGCCCGGCGAGCACAGCGAGGTACGAGATCGCGTTCACCCAGAAGCAGCCGCCCTCGCCGATCGTCGCCAACAGCACCCCGGCGACCGCGGGACCGAAGACGCGCGCGGTGTTGAAGGCCGCGGAGTTGAGGGCGATCGCGTTCGAGAGGTCCTCCTTCCCCACCAGCTCGATCAGGAACGACTGCCGCGCCGGAAGGTCGAACGCGTTGATCACGCCGAATGCGAGCGCCAGCGCCAGAACCATCCACGGCCGCACCACTCCCGCCGTCACGAGGGACGCGAGCGTCGCCGCCTGGAGCAGCGCCAGCGTCTGCGTGATCAGGATGAGCCGCCGCTTGTCCACGCGGTCCACGACCACGCCGGCCGAGAGCGAGAACAACGTGACCGGCACGAACTGGCAGAACCCGAGCAGCCCGAGCATGAGCGGCGAGGAGGTGAGGCGGTGCATGAGCCAGCCCTGCGCCACGCTCTGCATCCATGTGCCGACCACGGAGACGAGCTGGCCGGTCCAGAACAGGCGGAAGTTGCGGTGCCGGAGCGCGCGAAAACGGAAGGCGAGCGATGCGCGCGGAGGCGAGGAATCCATGACGACGCACGCTATCACGGCGGCAGCGAGAGCGTCATGGATCGCGTGCGCGGCTTCGCGCTGGCTTCCGACCGGAGTGCTTCAGTCCTCGTGTGGTGTCGCACGGGCAGGCCTCGAGCCAGAACAGCAGCGAGGCGCGCAGCCGCTCGACCGCCTGCTCGGCCGTCGCGCCACGCCCTTCGCACGCAGGGTACTCGCGGCACCGCGCCACGATGCCCGATGCGTCACGATGAAGGCTCACGCCGCACCGCATGCGCGAAGCGTGACATGACCGGCCGCGGGATTCAAGGACTGCGCGCGGCCCCTGGAATGCCGGCGGCCCCTCTCCCCCCGTCACATCGACGTCGCGGGCCCCATCCATTCCCCGACCGTACTCGCGAACCATTCCGCGTTGGAGAGCGGGTGCAGGTGTCCGGCGCCGGGCGAGAGCGCGAGCCGTGCCCGCGGGATGACGCGGGCCAGCTCATCCGCCGCAGCTCGATACGAGACCGACTCGCGCTCCCCGACGATGACGAGCGCGCCGCAGCCGAGCCGCGGCAGGTCGGCGCGCAGATCGTGATCGAAGGCCAGCCGGACGCGTTCGAGCGCGAGCCCCAGGGGCACGCGCCGCACGCCGTGGCGCATGAGCGCGAGGACGTGCCGGTCGCAACGCGGATCGAACACCCAGCCGGCGCGCTCGGCGAGCCGTCCGGCGAAGTCGAGCGCGTGCTCCTCGGGCAGGAACCGCAGCGCCGCCAGCACCGCCGGCTGCTCGATGTAGCGCGCGCGCCACTGCGAGCGCGGCGTGACGAGGCGCGCGAACGAGCTGGAGAGCACGAGCGATGCGACGCGCTCCGGGTACGCGAGCGCGTAACGTTGCGCGAGCGCTCCGCCCAGGGAATGCCCGGCGACCGCCGCGAGCCCGGGGGCCACCGAGTCCGCCACCCGGCGCAGGTCATCGAGCAGCGTCGCCCAGCGCGGACGGCCATCGAATTCGGCGCGCAGGTCGTATGTGACGACACGGAAGCGCCGCGCCAGCCGGAACGCGCACGCGACCCAGGCTTCCTTGTACCCCGGCGACGGCGGCAGCAGCAGGAGGGGCGGGCCATCCCCCATCATCACGACCCGCGTGAAGCCGCCCGGCAGCTCGAAGTCGCGCTCGATCCACCCCTCGAGCCACGCGGGATCGGCCGTGCGCTGCCAGCCGTCCGCGAGACGCGCCGCAATGCTCCGCATTCCTCCATGCTAACCTGCGCTGCCACCCGGCGCCGCACCGGGACGGCAAGAGGAGGAGCCATGTCGCAGCCGCAGTCGTTCCACGCCACCTGTCGCCCGGCGCCGCTCTCGTCTCCGGCCCCGGCATGAGCGGGCTGATCCATCGCTTTCCCATCGGATTCCATTGGGGCGCCGCGGCCTCCGCCCACCAGGTCGAGGGCGGCAACGACAAGAACGACTGGTGGAGATTCGAGCAGATCCCAGGCCGGATCCACGGCGGCGACAAGAGCGGCGCGGCGTGCCGGCATTACGAGCGCTTCGACGAGGACTTCGCGCTGGCGGCCGCCGACGGTCACAACGCCCACCGACTCTCGTTCGAGTGGAGCCGGATCGCGCCCGAGCGCGGCCGGATCGACGCAGCTGCGGTCGCGCACTACCACGCGGTGCTCGAATCACTCGAGCGCCACGGCCTGCGACCCCTCGTCACGCTTCACCATTTCACCAACCCGCTGTGGATCGCGGATCGCGGCGGCTGGGAGAACCCGGAGACCATCCAGCACTTCTGCGCATTCGTGCGCTTCTGCGCGCGCGAGTTCGGCAGCGAGGTGGACTGGTGGTGCACCGTGAACGAGCCGGAAGTCTTCGCCTTCCGGGGCTGGTCCTCGGGGCTGTGGCCGCCGGGCCGGCGCGACGACGGCGCGGCGCTGGCGGTGATGGCGAACCTGCTCGAGGCGCACGGCCTCGCCTACCGCATCCTTCACGAGCAGGATCGTGGCGGCGCCGAGGGCCGCGGGCGCACAGCGCACGTGGGCTTCGCCAAGCACCTGCCCCAGCTCGAGGGCGATCGCTGGTGGTTCCCGCTCGACGGCCTGCGCGCGCGCCTGGAGGACGCGGTGTTCAACGAGGCGGTGCTCGAGGCGGCTGTGACCGGGGAGATCCGGCTCTCGATCCCCGGTGCGCGCGGCGTGACGCGGAGCGTGCCCGAGCTGGCGGGCAGTCTCGACTACGTGGGGCTCAACTACTACACGCGCTGGAAGGTGCACATGTTCGCCCGCGATCCGCACGTCGCGCCCCGCGGCGCCCCCACCACCGACCTGGGCTGGGAGATCTACCCGCAGGGCTTCGAGCGCGCGCTCTTGCGCGTCGCCCGGCTCAAGCTGCCGATCCTCGTCACAGAGCACGGCTTCGCGGACGCGCTCGACAAGTTCCGGCCCCGCGCCTTGATCGAATCGTTGCACCATCTGGGCCGCGCGATCGCCCGCGGAGCAAACGTGATCGGCTACTACCACTGGTCGCTGACGGACAACTTCGAGTGGGCCGACGGCTACCGGGGCCGCTTCGGGCTCTATCAGGTGGATTTCGCCGACCCCGCACTGCCGCGGAACCGGACGCGCAGCGCCGAGCTCTACTCGCGCATCGCGCACTCGAACGCCCTCGAGCCGGAGGTCGCCGTCGAGGTGGGGCTCGCGCTGTAGCATGCAAGCGCGAGCGGAGCCCGGCCCGGCCGCATGACGCGCCTCGTCGAGGCGGCGCTCGCCCGGCCGCGCGCGTGCGTGGCGCTTGCGCTGGCCCTCACGGTCGTGCTGGGCGCGGGGCTCGCGCGGCTCGAGTTGCGCACGGACGGCGACTCGATCTACCCGGACCACAATCG
>VBOS01000220.1 GCA_005893185.1 Candidatus Eiseniibacteriota bacterium | reverse complement strand
TTGTTCTCGCCGTCGGTGACGAACACGAGCTGAGGGTCGATTCCCCGGGCGAGCGCCCGCTGCACGAGTCCGCCCACCGCCAGCGACTCGTCGTCCGGATGGGGCGCGAGGACGAGAATGCGGGGGCGCGTACGGTCGGCAGCCGTGCGATTCCGATTCGCGTCAGTCACGCGCGTGATCCGCCTCCTTGCGTCGTAACTGCGAGGCCGGGGTGCCGACCCGGCGCATGAACGCCCGGCTGCCCCCGGCGGCAGGAACACCAGGACTATCGGGCCACTCTCTGAACGGCGGCTGAACGCGGGGCCGGACCGCCGGGCCGCAGCGCGAACACCCATCAGGAACCGATCGCCGCCGGCCGATCGTCGCGGTGCGGATCGGACGAAGGCCGCCCGGGAACCCGTTCAGGATCGGTTCAGCTTCCGTCCGCAGACTGCCTGATCCGAGGAGGGCTCCAAGCCAGGGAGGGACATGAGAGGGATTCGTAATTCAGCAGCACTGATCCTCGTACTCGGCCTCAACGTCGCCCCCGGGAGGGCATCGTCCGACTCCGCCGGAGCCGGCACCGACACACTGACCATCGAAGCGTGCGTTGCGCAGGCGCGGCGTAGCGCGCCTGCGCTGCTGGCGGCGGAGCTGGATCGACAGGCGGCGGCCGGTGACTCGGTGGTCCGATCGGTGAACCGCCGCCCCGACTTCTGGATCGCCACCGGTGCGCTCGTGGCTCCGGAGGGCTTCTACGATCCCACGCTCACCAACCTGGGCGAGTACGAGCTGAAGCTCGGCATGGGCTGGACCCTGGCGGACGGCGGGCACCGCGCCCGCGAGCGCGAGCGCGGCGGGCTCGAAGCTGCCGCCGCTAGGGGGCGTCTGGCGCTCGAGTCACGCGAAGCTGGCTTGCGCGCAGCCGAGCTCTCGTTCCAGCTGCTGCGCCTGCGGGAGGTGGAGCTCGCACAGGAGCAGGCGATCCAATGGCTCGATGGTCTCGGCGTCCTGGTGCGCGCCGGCGTCGCGTCGGGGGCGCGCAGCTCGGCCGACTCGATCCGGGTCGCCCTCGAGCGCGACGACGAGGAGACCGGTCTCGAAGGCACACGACTCGCAACGCGGACCGCCACCCTCGAGATCCTGGCTCTGCTCGGCCGCAACCCCGACGCTCCGCTGCATCTCCAAGAGCCGCCTGCCACCGCCGAGGACGGCCCCTCCGAAGCCGACTCGGTGCGGCTCATCGCCGGCGTCGAGCGGCTGCCGGAGGTCGCCCTGGCGCGGGTCGCAGAAGCCGAAACGCGGCTCGATCTGGCGGACGCCCGACAGGGTGCTGCTCCCACCGTCGAGTTGTCGCTCGACGCAGGGCTCGCGGGCGCCGACCTCACGAGCGCCGTGCCCCCGGACCTCAAGGCCGCGAATCCCGATGCTTCGTTCTCGGACCGGCTCCGGCGCGATCTGGGAGCCTCCGCGGCCGTGCGGCTGCGCTGGCCGCTGCGCTCGCCGACGGTGCTTCCCGCTGTGCGCGCGCGGCAGGCGACGCTCGGAGCTGTGCGGGTCCGCGCCGGGGCTGAAGCCGCGACCCAGAGAAGGCAGGCGCTCGTCCTGCTGGCCGGCTGGCGCTCGTTCGCATGGCGGCTGCGGGCCGCCGAGATCACTTCGGACCGCGCGGAGCGGAATCTCCTGAAGGTCAAGAGCCTCTACGCCGCCGGCGCCACCTCGCTGCTCGATCTGCTCGATGCCCGCCGAGTGTTCGCCGACGCCCGCGTGCGGCTCGCCGGCGCCCGCGAGGACGTCCGCTCGGCGCGGTTCCTGGTCGAGGACCGGCGATGAGACCTGCGTCGGTGGTCACGCTCGCGAGGCTCCGCCATGCCGGGACCGCATGCGCGCTGGCACGGCGGGCTTCGATGGCGCTGGGGCCGACGCTCGCTCTGGCCTGGCTCGCGAGCGGCTGTGGGGGCCGGTCCCGGGCACTTGGCGCAGGCGATGACGCGGCCCCGACCGCTCGCCGACGGTGCTTCCCGCTGTGCGCGCGCGGCAGGCGACGCTCGGAGCGGTGCGGGCTCCCGGGCAGTGGCGGTCGGCCGACGAGCTGGTGGTCGCCGCCCCGTTCGCGGCGCTCGTGGAATCGCTGGCGCCCCGCATCGGGGACCGCATCGAGCGCGGCTCGACCATCGGGTGGCTCGAGACGCGCGAGTCGCTCGCAGCTGTGCACGGTGCGGAGTCGCTGCTCCGTCAAGCGGCCGACTCCACAGCTCGCGCCGAGGCGAAGCTGGCGCTTACGCTGGCGCGCCGCGACCTGCTGCGCGTGCCGCTCGTGGCCACTGCCACGGGAACGGTGTTGCGCCGGGCGGCCGAGCCGGGGGCCGAGGTGGCGGAAGGCACCGAGCTGCTGGCGATCGTGCCGGACGGCGCCGTGGTCTTCGAGGCGCACGTCCCGCTGGCCGCAGCCGATCGCGTCGCGATCGGGCAGCCCGCGCGCATCGTCATGGAGGGCGGCGCGGCGACCACCGCGACCGTCCAGCGGCGCCTGCCGAACGCGAGCAGCCCGGACCAGAGCGCTCTGGTCTGGCTCTCGCCCGGGCCCCAAGCCCCGCGCGATCTGCTGGACCGCTTCGGAACGGCGGCGATCCAGATCGGTCCCCCCCGTCGCTCGCCCGCGGTTTCGGATTCGGCGCTGGTCGAGGACGACCTGACGGGCGAATACCGCGTGGCGCGAGTGGACTCGAGCGGCGTTGCGATCTGGACGGTGGTGCAGCTCGGGCTCGCCGCCGATGGCTGGCACGAGCTGCTGGGCCCGCCGCTGCCGCCCGGAACCCGGGTGATCGTCGACGGCCAGCGAGGCCTGCCCGACAGCATCCGCGTGCGCGTCCGGTCATGAACGGCTGGTTCGACGCCGCCCACGCGCAGCGTCGCGCGGTCGCGCTGCTGTATGCCGGCATCGTCGTGCTCGGGGTGCTGGCTGCGCTGCGCCTGCCGGCGTCCATCCTCCCCGAGGTCACATTCCCGCGTATCTCGATCATCGCCGAGAGCGGCGAGCTGCCGAGCGAGGCCATGCTGCGCGCCGTCACGCGCCTGCTCGAAGAGTCGCTCCGCCGGGTGCCGGGCGTGCTCGAGCTGCGCTCCACGACCAGCCGTGGGTCGGCCCAGATCAACATCGACTGCGAGTGGAACTCCGACATGAACCTCACGCTGCAGCGGGTCCAGGCGCAGATCGAAGCGGTGCGCCCGCAGCTGGCTCCCGGCACCTCCGTGGATGCCCGGCTGATGAGCCCGACGTTGTTCCCGGTCCTCGGGCTCTCGCTCACATCCGACCGGACCTCGCTCGCGCGGCTGCGCGACTTCGCCATCCTGGTCCTCAAGCCGGAGCTGTCCCGCCTCCCGGGCGTGGCGGAGGTGATCGTCCAGGGAGGGCGAAGGCTCGAGGCGCGGGTCACGCTGGACCCGGCAGCTTTGCAGGCGCGCGGGCTCGACGCTGCGTCGGTCGCGGACGCGATCCGAAACGCATCGGTGCTGGAGTCGGTCGGCCTGCTCGAGGCGAACTCCCAGCTCTACCTCGGGCTCGCCGACGGCCGTCCGGGCGATCTGGCTGCGCTCGAGGCGCTCCGCGTTCCGGTTCCATCGGGTCCCGCCGTGCCGCTCGGCCAGCTCGGGCGCGTCAGCCTCGAAGAGGCGCCTGAGTTCACCGGCTACCGCGCGCAGTCGCGTGAGGCTGTGCTCGTCAACCTGCTGCGCCAGCCGGCGGCGAGTGCGATCACGCTCTCCGAGGCGACCCACCGTTGGATCGAGGAGAATCGCGGCCGGCTGCCGCAGGGAGTGACGCTCGCGACCTTCTACGACCAGTCCGACCTGGTGCGCGCGTCAGTCGGGAGCGTGCGCGACAGCCTGCTGGTGGGCGCCCTGCTGGCGGGTCTCGTGGTCGTCGTCATCCTGGGGAGTCTGCGCCTGGGATTGACGGGCGCTCTGGTCCTGCCCGGGAGCATCGCGCTCACGATGATCGGCCTGGGGCTGACGCATCAATCCCTCAACATGATGACGCTCGGGGGCATTGCCGCCGCCGTCGGCCTGGTGCTCGATGACGCGATCGTGGTGATCGAGCATCTCGCGGCGCGGCACGCGGACCCCGACCCCTGCACAACGTCGCAGGCGATGGCCGAGATCCTGCCGACGCTGCTCGGCTCGAGCCTCTGCAC
Source organism: Candidatus Eiseniibacteriota bacterium (assembly GCA_005893185.1). Lineage (GTDB taxonomy): Bacteria > Eisenbacteria > RBG-16-71-46 > RBG-16-71-46 > RBG-16-71-46 > WS-2. Next base: position 3,872 of record VBOS01000220.1, on the reverse strand, counting down.
GCTTGCGATCCTGCTGCCGTTCGTGTTCCTCGGCGGCGTGACCGGGGCCTTCTTTCGGGTCCTGGCGCTGTCGATGGCGCTGATGCTCGGCGCATCTCTGATCCTGTGCCTGACGGTGGTGCCGCTCGTGAGCCCGCCGCCCAATCGGGAGGCGCGGACGCGAGGCGCTCCGCGCCGGTTCGGCGCGCTCCTGGGCTACGCTGCCGCGCATGCATGGGTCGGCCTCGTCGGCGCGATCGCGCTCGCGGCGCTCGCCGTCCCGCTCGGTCTGTCCCTCGGCACCGGCTTCCTGCCCGAGATGGACGAGGGAGCGCTGATCCTCGACTTCATCACGCCGCCCGGGACCTCGCTGACCGAGACCGACCGCATGCTGCGCGAGATCGAGCGGCGGATCGACGAGACGCCGGAAATCGTCGCCTGGTCGCTGCGCGCCGGCAACCAGCTCGGGTTCTTCATCACAGAGCCCAATCAGGGGGACTATGTGCTCCGCCTGCGGTCGGGCCGTCGGCGGAGCGCAGATGCGATCGCAGACGATCTGCGTCAGCGCATCGAATCCACGCAGCCGGCCGTCCAGATCGAATTCGGGCAGCTGGTCGAGGACGTGATCGGAGACCTGACGACGAACCCGCAGCCGATCGAGGTGCGAATCTTCAGCGAGGACCGGGCGTTCATCGCGCGCGAGGCGCAGGACCTGGTCGAGCGGCTTTCGCGGGTGCGCGGCGTGGTGGACGTGAAGAACGACGTCGTCGTCAGCGGACCGAACGTCACGATCGTCCCGGCGGAGACCGCAGCGCGCAAGGGCCTTTCCGCCGGCGATCTGGCGCGCGCCGTGGCGCCGGCGGTGAGCGGCATCGAGGTCGGGGAGATCGTGCGCGGCGCGCGCGTCTGTCCGGTCCGAGTTGTCCTGCCGCGTCCGGGGGGCCTGAGCGGGCAGGAGGCTCTGGCCGAGATCCCGGTGGCGGTGGGCGCCGGGCAGCGGGCACGGCTGGGCGACCTGGCGTCGCTCCGCACCAACCCGGGCGAGACCGAGATCGCACGCGACAACCTTCGCACCATGGGCACCGTCACGGCGCGGCTCTCGGGCCGCGATCTGGGCTCGGCCATGACGGAGATCCGCCGCCGGCTGGGACGCGGGCTACGACTCCCGGGCGATGCCCGCATCCAATACGGGGGCCTGTGGGCGGAGCAGCAGGCCTCGTTCCGCGGCCTTGCCGAAGTGCTGCTCGGGGCGACCGCGCTTGTGGTCGTGGTCTCTTCCCTGGCCGGAGTGTTCGCGGCCCTGCACGCCGGCGGCGCGTCGTTCAACATCTCGAGCTTCGTCGGCGCCATCATGATGGTGGGCATCGTCTCGGAGAACGCGTACTTTCTGGTGGCCGCCCACCGGGCGGCGGTGGCCGCAGGGCGCTCCCGGGTCGAGGCGGCGCGGCAGGCGGCGGTGCGCCGGACGCGCCCGGTGCTGATGACCACATTCGCCGGAGTCGCGGCGCTCGCGCCACTGGCGCTCGGCATCGGCGCGGGGAGCGCATTGCTCAAGCCGCTTGCGATCGCGGTGGTGGGAGGATTCGTCCTGTCCACGGTTCTGCTGCTGCTGGTCCTGCCGTCGCTGCTCGCCCGCTTCGGCGGCGGTCTCGACTGAAGGCCCGACGATGCGGGTGCTGGTCGTCGAAGATCGTTGCCGCGCTCGAGGAGTCCGGCATGACGGTGACGATGGCCGCGCGGCTCTCCACCGGGATCAAGCAGGCGACGGCGGCGGGATTCGACGCCATCGTGCTCGACCTCATGCTGCCGGACGGCGACGGACTCGACCTGTGCCGCCAACTGCGGGCGGAGGGCAACACGACGCCCATCCTGTGCCTGACCGCGCGCGCCGACGTATCGGAGCGCGTGCGCGGACTCGACGCAGGCGCCGACGACTACCTCCGCAAGCCCTTCGCGATCGCCGAGCTGCGCGCGCGCATCCGGGCTTTGGCCCGGCGGCGGGGGCAGGCTCCCCCGACGCTGCTGGCTGCGGGATGGGTGCGAATCGACTTCGCGGCGCGCCGGCTCGATCGCCGCGGCCACGAGATTCCGCTCACGGGCCGTGAGTGGTCCGTGCTCGAGGCGCTTGCGGCGCGGGCGGGCCGGATCGTGAGCCGCACCGAGCTGCTCGAGAGCATCTGGCACGACTCGAGTCCCGCCTCCTCCGACAGTTTCGACGTCATCCTCAGCCGGCTGCGCCGCAAGCTCGGGACCCGCGAAGAAGGCTGCGCGATCCGAACCGTCCGCGGCGAGGGCTTCGTGTTCGAGCTTCGAGTATGAAGCCCCATTCGCTGGTGTTTCGCCTCGCGATGCTGCAGCAGGTGCTCGCGGCCGCCCTGATCGCGGTGTTCGCCGGGTCGGCGGTGTGGCTTTCGGCCCGGACGCTGGAGCGAGAGGAGGTGCGTTTCCTCACTGCCACCGCGAGGAAGATGGCGGACAACATCGACCACGATCTGGAGAAACACGATGACCTCGAGCGAGTCGCCCTCGAGACCGTCGGGGAAGATGCCCCGGTGGGCGTGCGAGTCGACGTGCTGGACGAACAGGGCCGCCAGGTCGCATCGACCGCGCCCGCAAGGTCTCCGGCGAGGCGGGAGGAGACCACGACGAGGCGCGCCCACCTCTCTCACGGGGGCTGGGTGGTGGTCTCGACCTCGACACGAGCGCCCCGGAGCGCGATCTCGGCTCTGATCCTGGCCCTGTTTCTGACCGCGGTCCCGCTGTTCATCGCGGTCGCAGCGATCAGTCGCGCTCTCGCGCGCCGCGCGCTTCGGCCCCTGTCGCGCATGGCCGGGCAGGCCGAGCAGGCCACTCTTCAAGGTGACCTGCACGCGCTCGGCCACCCGACAGACCCGGTCGAGGTCGCAACGCTCGCGACCGCGTTCAATCGCCTGCTCGCACGGGTGGACAAGATGCTGCAAACCGAGCGGGAGTTCACCCAGGACGCGGCCCACGAGCTGAGAACGCCGCTCACCGTCCTCTCGGGCGAGCTCGAGCGGGCGTCTTCCGATGCCTCCCTGCCCGCGCCCCGGCGCGAGGGACTCGGCCGCGCATGGGACCAGGCCCGGCGGATGAGCGAGCTGGTCGAGGCCCTGCTCCTGTTGCGAGGGTCCGACGCATCTGCGCCCGAGCGACCGGAGGGTCTCGTCCCGGTCAATCTCACGGACATGCTCCGCGAGGTCGGCCACGAACTCTGCGAACGGCTTCCCGAGCGCGCCCACGACCTCGAGATCGTGGCGGCGGACGAGGTCCTGGTGTGGGGGCACGCGCCCCTGCTCTCGTCCGCCTTGCGCAACCTGCTTTCCAACGCGTTCAAGTTCTCGGAGGCAGGCCATGCCGTGCGCGCGACGTCCATCGTCGAGAACGGCGCAGCGGTGGTCGTGGTCGACGACGGGGGTTCGGGCATCGCTGCTGCCGATCTCGACCGGATCTTCGATCCGTTCTTCCGGAGCGCCGAGGCACGCGCGAGCCGCGAGGGTTTCGGGCTCGGTCTGCCGATCCTCCGTCGCGTCGCCCGCGCGCATGGCGGCGACGTCACGGCTTCCAGGTCGGATCTCGGCGGCGCCCGCTTCGAGCTTAGCCTCCCGGTCTGGACCTCGAGGAGAAACGGTTCATGAGCGAATCGCGCGCGCACGGCGCCGGAAGCGGCGCGCGCGGCGGGCTGTCTCGAGGCGAGGTCGTGTCGCTCTCGGTGGCCGCGCTGGCCGAGCTCGTGACCCGCGTGCTCTACATCCTCCACCATCGAGCGGACAGCGACGAGCCGCAGCACCTGCATGTGGCATGGGGCTGGACGCAGGGCCTGATCCAGTATCGAGACCTGTTCGACAATCATGCCCCCCTGTTCCATCTGGTCA
>VBOS01000218.1 GCA_005893185.1 Candidatus Eiseniibacteriota bacterium | reverse complement strand
CGCGGATACGCCGAAATGACCGCCACCGGGCGCTCGGGCGTGATCCAGGGGGTTCGGCCCGACTCGCTCGCGCCGCATTCATACTTCGCGGGCCCGATGGTCGTGCTGATCAACGAGGGCACGCGCTCGGGCAAGGAGGCAATCGCCTTCCAGATGAAGGAATCGAAGCGCGCGCGCCTCGTGGGCACGACCACCGCTGGCGCATTTCGGGGCGGGCAGTTCTATGCGGGTACCGGGGGCGACTACATCCTCGTGGTTCCGCTCAACCATCTGTTGCTGGGCGGCCAGGACCTCGAGGGTCAGGGCGTAGTGCCTGATGTGGAGGCGAGCTTCCCGCTCGAGGCCCATCCGCCGGGGGACCCCCAGCTCGAGCGCGGGCTGGTCGAGATCCGTGGCATGCTCGACCGGCACTGACGCAACGTTTCCGCTCCGCGCCACCCGGCCGGCACTCCGGCGGGATCTTGAAGATGATCTCGACGCTCCACCCCGGCGGGCATACAATGCGGGCCGACCAGGCGGGTGCCGCGAGGCCCCGGCCGCAACCTTGGAGGCCGTCATGCTCGAACGATTGCTTATCGTCCCGGTCACACTGGCTGCGCTCCTCACTCATCCGGTTCCATCCGCGGCGCAAATTCCCGACCCGGCAAATTCGGAGTGTCCGCCGCAGGGATGGATCTACGTCGTCGGCCACGACGGGACCGTGGGAGATGCGAGAGGCGAGTTCTGCATCATCGTTCGCGATTTCAACAACGTCCCGATCGAGAACTCCTCGGTCGTACTCGATTTCAGCGGATGCGACATTCAGCTCTGCATCGACCAGCTCGACCCGGACGTCATCGTGGACTGCGTCTCGCAGACTGTGCGAAAGCTGACCGATCTCGGCGGCAAGGCCTGTTTCAGGGTCATCGGCAAGAGCCGGTCCGGGCTCGGCTGCGGGGGCCAGCCTCCGCGTTGCGTGCAGATTTTCGCTGACGGCGTTTTCCTGTGCTCCCTCAGCGCTCCGACCTTCGACCTCGTCAACAATCCCGATGGCAGCGGTGTCGGCGCCGAAGACCTGGCGGCGTGGTTGAGCGCGTATTTCTGTGGCAGCAACCCGGTGCGGGCCGACTATCTCTGCGACGGGGCGGTGGGTGCCACGGATCTCGCGCGGTGGCTGACTGTGTATTTCGCTCTGGGGTCGAGCCTGAGCTGCCCGCCGCCCAAGGATCCGGTGAACGGCCCGAAGTGCCCGTAGGCGTGGAGAAATGAACTCAAGACAACCGGGCCCGGTCCGAATCTCGAGACCGAGTGTCGTCGAGCCGATGGCCCGGGCCGTGAGAACTAGATCACTCCCTGCGTCGCGAGCGCATCGAGCTCGGCGCGACTGAGGCCCAGGATTCCCTCCAGCACCTCACGGGTGTGCTGCCCGAGCAGGGGCGGTGGTATTTCGTAGGCGACCGGCGTCGCGGAGAATCGCATCGGGCTCGCGACCGTCGGGCATGGCACGCCGGCCGGATGCGGGATCTCGATCTGCAGTCCGCGATGCACGGCCTGCGGGTCCTCGAAGACCTGGCTCAGGTCGTTGACGAGCCCGCACGGCACGCCGGCTTCGGTCAGTGCGTGGACCCAGTCGCCGCTCGAGCGCTCGCGCACGATCTCGGCCACCCGCGGTACCAGAATCTCGCGGTTTCGGACGCGGTCCGGATTGGTGCGGAAGCGCGGATCGGTGGCGAGCTCCGCGCGGCCCGCGACCCGGCAGAAGGCGGCGAACTGCCCGTCGTTGCCGACCGCGAGAACGATCGCGCGGTCCGCCGCGCGAAACACCTCGTAGGGCACGATGTTGGGATGGGCGTTGCCGTGGCGCGAGGGGACCAGGCCGGAGCACCAGTAGCTCAGGATCTGGTTGGAGCAGAACGCGACGATCGAGTCGAAGAGCGCGAGGTCGATGTGCTGCCCGGCCCCCGTGCGCTCGCGGTGGGCGATGGCGGCGGCGATCGCGAGAGCAGCGTACATGCCGGTGACCACGTCGGTGACGGCGATCCCGACCCGCTGGGGACCTCCGCCGGGGCGGTCGTCGCGCTCGCCTGTGATGCTCATCAGTCCGCCCATGCCCTGGAGCACCAGGTCGTACGCGGGGCGTGAGGCATGGGGCCCGGTCTGGCCGAAGCCGGTCACCGAGCAATAGACGATCCCCGGGTGGAGCCGGCGCACGTCTTCGTAGGCGAGACCGAACCGCGCGAGATCGCCGACCTTGAAATTCTCGACCAGCACGTCGCTCCGGGCCGCGAGATCGCGGACCAGCTTCCGCCCGGCGGGCTGGGCGAGATCCACCGTCACCGACTTCTTGCCGCGATTCGTCGAGAGGAAGTAGGCGGACTCGCGGGTCTCGCGTCCCTCCCGGTCGCGGAGCCAGGGCGGTCCCCAGGTGCGCGTCTCGTCGCCGATTCCCGGGCGCTCCACCTTGATGACCTCGGCGCCCAGGTCCGCGAGGCTCTGGGTGGCCCACGGGCCCGCGAGCGTCCGCGTGAGGTCGAGGACGCGGAGGTTCTGGAGCGGACCCGACATGCCCTCGCCGCCTCAGCGCCGCGCGGCGAACGACCCGCCACGCCACGCGGGAAGCGCCGAGTCGCCGCACGCGACCGCAACCGCTGCCCGTGCCAAGAGGCGCGTGGAATCGAGCGTCGGCAGCGGCGAAATTTCAGGCGTCACCAGGAGTGGGTTCTCCGTGCATGAGAGCGCGACGACGTCGCAGCCCGCGCGTTTCAGGCCCTCGATGATGCGAACGTACTCCGCACGCGACTCGTCGCGGATCACGCCCTGGCACAGCTCGCCGAAGATGACGTCGTTCACGAATTCGCGGTCCTCCGCTGGAGGCGCCTTCATCGCGAGCCCGGCGCGTGCCAAGGCGCGCGGGTAGACGGACCCCGCCATCGTCCAGCGTGTCCCGACCAAGCCGACGCAGCGGCGACCCTCGGCCTTCGCCCGTTGCGCGACGATCTCCGCGATGTGCAGGCCGGGGAGCGGAAGCGGCGCCCCGTCCGCTTCGAGCGCGATGTGGGCCGTGTTGTCCGGACAAACGAAGAAGTCGCAGCCGGCGTTCGCAAGACGCGAGGCCGTCCGCGCGAGATGGGCCCTCACGGCGCCGAGCTCGTTCCTGTCGTAGGCCTCCAGCACCGGCGCCATCGGGAGAACGGAAAGCGTGATCTCGGGGTGATGATGCTCCTCCAATCGCCGGGCGCTGTCGCGCACCATCTCGAGAAAACAGAGTGCGGCGCCGTCCGCGCTGTGTGCCAGAATGCCGATGTGATGCATGGCAGGCAGGATGGGCCGGTTGGGGTGTGGGCGTCAACGAAGGGAGGATGGAGTTGCGTGGATCGTTCTCGGCGCGAGCCCTCTTGGGGGCCCGAGCGCCAGAACGGCTCCAAGCGCCCGCGGCGGTAGGGCTGATCGCCAGCTCATCCTCAATCGATAATATCAATGTACAATGTTCGTATTCGATCTGGACGACATTCCCGCCACATGCCATAATCGCGTGGCTTTTGGCCGACCGTCCGGCGCTCCGGCGCCCGGCTCCGCCTCGCACCGCGACATCGCTCGATGGCCCACTGACATGGATCATCCACGGAGCTTCTGCGTCGGCCTGGCGACGCTCGCCGCGCTCCTCGGGCTGCCCCGGGTTGCGGCTCCGGCCTCGCCTGTGCCGCCCATGAATCACGTCGTGGTCGTGGTCATGGAGAACCACTCCTACGACCAGACGCGAGTCACGCCCTACGTGGCCAACCTGATCGCCCAGTCCGCGTCGTTCTCCAACGCCTGGGCGATCACGCACCCCTCGCAGCCGAACTACCTCGCCCTGTGGGCCGGGAGCACGCTCGGGGTCAATGACGACAATTGCCCGGCCGGCGGCTCCCCGTTTCAGGTCGAGAACTTCGGTCACGCATGCGAGGCGGCGGGGCTCACTTGGAAGGCCTATTCCGAGAACCTGCCCGAAGCCGGTAGCCCGATCTGCACGACCCCCGACGGGCTCTACGCCCGCAAGCACGATCCCTGGACCCAGTTCGGGAACCTGAACCACCTGAACGAGGTGCCATACACCAACCTGGCCGCCGACCTCGCGGCCGGGGCGCTGCCGAACCTGGTGTTCGTCGTTCCGAACCTGTGCGACGACACTCACAACTGCGCGGTCGGGGTCGGCGACACCTGGCTCTCGAACAATTTGCCGGCAATGATCTCGGCGGTGGGACCCCGAGGGATGGTGGTGCTGACCTGGGACGAGAGCGAGCGCTCGGGCCACAACCACATCCTCACCGTGTTCGCGGGGCCGCTGGTGAAATCGGGCTACGTCGCCACGCGCCGCATCGACCACTACACCGTGGCTCGCACCGTCTGCGACGCGCTCGGCCTCCCCTCGTTCGGCTCCGCGCTGTCGGACAGTTCGGTGAGCGACGTGTGGAACGACCAGCCGGTGACCGCGGTCCCGGCGGGCCGGGCGCCGCGCGTCCGCCTCGGCGACCCGACCCCGAACCCGTTCCGGACCGAGACGATGGCGGTGCTCGAGCTGCCCTCCGAGATGCCGGTCCGCGCGTCGGTGCTGGACTGCTCGGGCCGGCGGGTCCGGCTGCTGTTCGCGGAGCCACGCGGCGGAACGGTCGCGGTCCTCTGGGATGGGACTCAGGACGACGGGAAGAGAGCCGGAGCCGGCCTCTACTTCCTGCGCGTCCAGGCGGGCCAAGCCGTGCTGGTGAGGAAGCTCACTCTGATGCGATGAGTGCCGGGGGCCAGGCTAAGCTGTTCTATTCGCGGTGCGTGTCAGCACGGGCCCCCTCATTCCGGTGCGGGTCGCGGCCATGAAACACATCCTACCCCGGCACACCATGGCGCCGATCCGGCCGCGTGGTGCGGGCGGCCGCTCTCTCGATATGTTCCCCATGAGTGGTAGCGCTACGGGGATCCGAGCCGGACTCGATCCTGGCGTGGCTGCGGGAGATGGACTCGCTCCGGCCAGCGCTCGAGCCAGCGGCATAGCGGCAGCGTCGCACGTCGCGCACCGCGCTCGCAACCGCCACCGCGCTACTTGTCCTGCTGCGTCGCGATCGCGCACGGACGATAGCGGGATTTCACGCCACCCCACGACATGGCACGTGCCGCCGTCAGGCCAGGGCCGAACTTCTGGATGCGGTGGTTGTACAGCCGGCGGCGGTTACCTGTCGCGTTGTTGCTGGCGATGAGAGCGGGGCGACCACCGGTCGCCCCCCCTCGTTTCTCGTGCTTGGCCCGCTTATCTCACGAGTGCCGCCCGGGCCACGGCCTCGTGGCCCGACTGCGTGAGCCGCAGCACGTAGATCCCGGCGGGCAGCGCCGCGGCCTGCCCGAGTGGCAGCACGTGCTGGCCCGCGCCCAGCATCCCGACCTCGCGAGTCATCACTCGGCGACCAGCGACATCCCGTAGCTCGAGTCGCGCAGGCGACGCGCTCTCGAGCGCGAACACCACGCTCACCTGGCCCTGGGCCGGATTGGGCCGGAAGCCATCGATTCCGAACGACACCGCCGCCGGCACATGGATGGTGACCTGGCCGAGGTACGATGTGGTCGCCCCATCCCGCACCGCGAGGCGGTAGAGGTAGGTGGCGCCGGCTTTGACGTTCCGGTCTTCGAATCGCAGGTGTCCCACGCCGTCGGCCGTGATCTCGCCCACCGGCACGAACGCGCCGCCCGCGTCGGCCCGCTCGACCGTCGCCATCGTCACGCTGCCGTCCGCCGTGTACCAATGGAGCCGGACGCGTCCCGGCTCGACCGCGGCGTCCACCAGCGAGGCGAGGGTCGAGACGATCCCGTTGACCAGCAGCCGCGCCGCGCGGATCTGAGGATTATTGCTGTCGGCGTAGTCCCCCAGGGTCAAGATCGCGCCGCCCGATCCGTCGGTCGTGCTCGCGGCCAATTCCTGGTTGCCCGCCGCGGTGCAGATTGCGACGCCGTCGGCGGTCCAGGCGGGGTCCACCACCCCGGTCGCGAGCACCCGCTGCGCATAGACATCCTCGTCGCTCCCGCGGAGGTCGGTCCATGCGGCGATCGCCCCACCCGCTCCATCGCTCACCAGGGATTGGATGTAGCCGCGCACAGTCGCCGAGCTGGAGAGGGGTACCCCCTCCGCAGGCCAGCCGGTCGCGACCGCGCCGGCGGACGTCAGATGCTGTACGTACAGTTGGGGGAGGAACAGGGGCGGCCCCCCCGTATGTTGCTCCCACAGGATCAGTGCCCCGCCTGCCGCGTCCTCGAGCAGCACCGGGTGTTCCTGGCCGATGGCGGGGCTGATCTCCTTGCCGCCCGCCGGCCAGCCGACGTCGAGCGAGCCCGCGGCGTTGACCCGCATGGCGCGGATGACGTAATTGGGATCCACCCAACACACGAGCGCATCGTTGTTCGAGAGCCTGACGAACGTGTGGTCCGCTCCGGCATAGGAGGTCGCGACAGTCAGCCCTCCGACCGGCCAGCCGCTCACGACCCCGGTGGAGGTGTATCGCTGGATCTTCACCTCGGTGCCCTGGGACCAGACGAGGTAGATGCCGCCAGCGCCGTCGCTGGCCGGCTCGCCGGGCACTGTATCTCTGAGGCCGGTGTCGACGCCGCCCGCCGGCCAGCCCGCGGTCGCAGTGCCGGAGGCATCCAGCCGTGTGACCCGGATTTTCTCGTAGTTGTCGGGGCCGGCGGCCCAGCCGAGGAATAGGCCCCCCGAGCCATCCGGCAGCATCCCTGCCACACCGACATACCCGGCGGCCATGAGCTTGCCACCGGGCGGATATCCGGCCGCGACGCCTCCCGAGGACGTCAGGTGCTGGAGGTAGACGTTCACAGGGATGTCAGCAAACTGAGTAACCACATCCGTGTACACGAAGAACCCGCCTGCCGCGTCGTCGGTGCCCGAGCTCACCAGTCCCTGGCTGGAATCCGAGAGCGATACGAGATTGCCCCCGGCGATCCATCCGGCCGGGTATTTCCCGAGGAAGTCGAGCCGCGACGCGCGGCACGCGCTCCTGCCGCTGCGCTGATCGCTCCACGCGACCAGCGATCCTCCAGATCCGGCGGAGAACACGACCGGCAGGGATGTAAACTGCTGTGTGCCGTCGGGGGTAAGCTTCTCGCCGCAGCCGGTCCAGGCGGTATCACCGGGGGCGACGGCATTCCGGGCGAAGGGAGCGAGATGCGTGGCCGATCCTTGGGCTCCGAAGCGGAATCGGGCGCGTGCGGCGGCCGAAGAACGGGCGGAAGCGACAAGGGCGGCGAATACGATGAGCGAGCACAGGACGGCAAAGCGCGTTGCGCGCATGCATACCTCCGGGACCGAAGATCAGATGCCGTGGGCGAGAACCGAGCCCTGAAGCGACCAGCGAGATACGCCCTAATTCTAGTCGAGGGGGCATAGCGTTGCCAGCAGCCGGCCCCCGGGAAGGGCCGAGAAACGAAGCGGGTGTACTCTGAGCCCTCGAGGCCAGTAACGAGGAGAGCACACCCGATGCGACAACTGAACTTTGCCGCCGAACCACACCGCCCGCGCCCTTCATTCTTGCGACGTCAAAATGACGGCGGCGTGCGCGAGCTGATGCGCGCAGAACGCGTGACTTGAGGCGCTACGGAGCGCGGAGCCGAACA
>VBOS01000217.1 GCA_005893185.1 Candidatus Eiseniibacteriota bacterium | reverse complement strand
GAGTCGAGCGCGAAGAGGAGCAGGGCAAGCGCATCGCCGAGATCGCGCGTCGACAGGGCGTTCAGCACTACGTCTACTCGTCGGTAGCCTCCGCCCATCGCAACACCGGGATTCCCCACTTCGACAACAAGTGGCGCGTCGAGGAGAAGGTCCGCGCCCTGGGCTTCCCTTCGTACACCGTCCTGCGCCCGGTCTTCTTCATGGAAAATTTCTTGCTGCCGTCGTTCCTGCCGGGTATCCAGCAGGGACAATTGGCGGCGGCGCTCAAGCCCGGGACCGTAATGCAGATGATCGCGGTCGCTGACATCGGCAAGTACGGCTTGTGGGCGTTCGAGAACCATGCGGCGCTGAACGGTCGGGCGATCGACATCGCCGGTGATCAGGCCACCATGCCCGCGACCGCCGAGCTCCTGAGCAGGGTGACGCAACACGAGGTGAAGTTCGTCCGGCTACCGATCGAGGAGGTCCGCAAGTTCAGTATGGACTACGCCCTCATGCTCGAGTGGTTCGACCGCGTGGGCTATGACGCGGACATTGCGAAGGCTTCTACCGAGAGTGGCATTCGTCCGACCCCGCTCGCGACGTGGGCGACGACTGTGCACTGGGAGCCGGCGAGGGTGACGACGTAGGCAGTTCGATACCCGAACGAGCAACGCCCCGGAGAGTTGAGTACTTTGGGGCGTTGTCGCGCCGCTCCGCTTCTTCGCGGCCAGCTCGACCACTCGCGACGGCTTAGCCGGTCGGTATCGCCCGTAGGGGGGCGACGGATGGCGGGACTCGGGCCCTACAGCCCCGCGCGTGACGACCTGATGTGCCGCCTCGCGCTGTGGCTCGACGATCAAAGCGGGTTGCCAGGCCCCGCGGACGCGAGGGTCGGGTACCTTGGAGGAACACATGGAAATCGGCATCGACAGCTTCGCGGCAGCCTTCACCGAGGACAGCCGCGCGGTCAGCGCATCCGACCGTCTGGGCAATCTGATCGAGCAACTCGAGCACGCCGATCAACTCGGGCTGGATTCGTTTGGCATTGGGGAGCACCACCGCCGCGAGTTCCTCGATTCCGCCCCGACCGTCATCCTCGGTGCGGCCACGGCGCGCACGAAGACCATCCGGCTCACGAGTGCGGTGACGGTGCTGAGCGCCGTTGACCCGGTTCGTCTGTTCCAGGAATTCGCAACCCTCGACTTGCTGTCGCGCGGCCGGGCCGAAATGGTGGTCGGCCGAGGCTCGTCGATCGAGGCGTTTCCGCTGTTCGGCTTCGACCTCGATGACTACGACGCGCTGTTCGCTGAAAAGCTCGAGCTGTTGCTCCAGATTCGCAAGAACGAGCACGTCCATTGGTCGGGCACATTCCGGCCGGCACTAACGGGGCAGGGAGTCTATCCGCGGCCCGTTCAGAACCCGTTGCCAATCTGGGTCGGGGTGGGAGGAACGCCCCAGTCATTCGTCCGCGCTGGCACGCTCGGGCTACCGCTCATGGTAGCGATCATCGGTGGCGAAACGCGACGTTTCAGGCCGCTCGTCGATCTCTACCGCGAGGCGGGTAGGCGTGCGGGACACCCGCCCGAGCGATTGATCGTGGGAATGCACTCGCCCGGTTTCGTGGCCAAGACGACGAAGGAAGCCGCCGACGCGTACTTCCCAGGCTGGGCGAAGGCCGTAAGCGATATTGGGAAGGAGCGGGGATGGGGCCCGATGACGCGCCGCGATTTCGATGCCCAACTCGGGCCAGGAGGCGCGTTCCTCATTGGGAACCCGGAGGAAGTCGCAGACAAACTCATTCGACACAGCGAAGCTCTGGGAGGGGTGGCCCGCATCACATTTCAGATGAACGCTGCTTCGCTTTCACACGAGGCGCTGATGGGGTCGATGGATTTGATTGGCAAGCGTGTCGCGCCGGCCGTACGCGCAAAGCTCGCGACGGTCAAGACGTGAGTGCCCAACAAACCGGCGGGGTTCGGCAAGAATCATCCGTGGGGGTCCGGGTCGTCGGCGTGGCAGGGAGCCTCCGCACCACGAGCGCGACTCTCATGGCTGTCCGCTACGCACTGGTCGGGGCCGAAGAATGTGGTGCGCAAGTGGAGGTCCTGGACCTCGCTGCCTACAACCTTCCGTTTCTGGGGCGTGAGCAGGAACGCACCGCGGTGATGGCGGTGGAACGGTTTCTCACCGATCTCCGGGGCGCGGATGGGATTATTCTCGGTTCGCCCGAGATTCACGGCAGCATCAGCGGCGTCCTCAAGAATGCCTTGGATCTGACGAACAGAGAGCTGTTCGAGGGGAAGATGCTAGGGATCATCGGAGTCGCTGGGGGACGGATGGGCGCGAGCGAGACATTGAATCAGCTGCGCACGATTGGACGATCGCTACAAGCTTGGGTCGTACCAACCCAGGTGTCCATCGGCGCGGTGGACGAGGCATTCGATTCCCGTGGGGAACCCGCCGACCAAGAGATCGGTGAGCGACTGAAGCTGGTCGGGAGACAGGTGGCGCATTTTGCCCGCCTGCACAAGTGCGAGAACCACCTGCAGTTCATGAAGGATTGGGAAGGCGCAGTCGGCACTGACGATCGGGGGCAGAGCATTCACGCCGGGCGCTAAATTCTCCGCCTCAGGGGAGCGGGATGCACCGCTCCCCGTCTGCCCGACATCGCAATTGTCGACGCGCTCTATCTCACGGCCGACGCGTAGTCTCGCGCTTGGGCCAGCATTCACTTCCCTTCGAGACCCCGCACCTCGCGCGCGATCGCTTCGTTGAGCGCGTGCCAGGCGGCGGCGATCTCGCGCCGGTTGGCGCGGCAGAAGGGAAGGCTCACCCGAGGGTCGCTAGCTGCGAGGCGGGTCATGCCGCGGAAGCCGGGCCCGGATAGCCCGCGCCGCGCGTCCGCGCGGCCGACGCCAAGGAGCGCGCGCGACACCAGGTAGGGCAGGTGGCTGGTGCGCGCGAGCGCCCGGTCGTGAGCGGCGGGTGATACGACGAGCGCGCGCGCTCCGAGGTCACGGACCAGC
>VBOS01000219.1 GCA_005893185.1 Candidatus Eiseniibacteriota bacterium | reverse complement strand
TCGGCGCGCATGCCGGCGACGAGGGCGGACACCGCCTCCGAGTCCAGCTCCGGCTCGTCGCCCTGGAGGTTGAGCACGATCGCGCACTCCGGATGCCGGCGCGCGACCTCGGCGACGCGATCCGTGCCGCTCGCGCATGCGAGCGACGTCATCTCGACATCTGCGCCGAATTCGCGCGCCACGCGCGCGATGCGCTCGTCGTCGGTCGCGATCACGAGCCGATCGATCCCGCGCGCCGCGCACGCCCGCTCCCACACGTGCTGCAGCATCGGCTTGCCCCACAGCCGCGCGAGCGGCTTGCCCGGAAAGCGCACAGCGCCATGGCGAGCGGGGATGACGGCGAGCGTGGCTCGGGTCATGGCGCGTTCCCGCACCGTCCCCCGTGCGCCGCGCGGCGCGCGCCCCCGGGCGGCCCAAAACGGGGCGCGCCGGCCCGGGACCATAGCGGTCCCCAACCGGCGCGTCTCGATTTCGTCCCGGGCCTGAGCACGGGCCAGCAACCTAGCAGATCGGGGCCGAAGCGCGAACCGCGGATGATTCCCACGGAGCCGCCCCATCCCGCTGACGGGCGCGTCAACGCCGCGACGGTTTCCCCACCGGCTTCCAGAGGAGGCGGGGCACGCAGGTGAGCTCGATGGATTCTCCGGGGACGTAGGTCGTGTCCCTGTCATCCCCACTGCCCCAGCTCGCCTGCACGAGGCAGAGTGCTTCGCGGCAGACAAGAGCGAAATTCGTCCCGCCTCCAGCATCCGCCTGGTACAGCTCGTCCTCGACCCAGCCCGCTTGAGTCAACGCGTCCCGAAGGTCGTCGTGACTTGGGGCGTCCCCGGTCCGGTCCATGCGCATCATATGGAGCGAGGGCACGCGCCGTAGCGAATCGCGGTTGGGCACATCCCAGTACGGGCGGCCCGAAGGAGTGTGGGATAGAACCGGACCCACGCGGAGGGTGTAGCCGAAGAGCGTGCTCTCTCGGCTCCAGCTCGATCCACCTGCTCCCAGAACTCGTCGGAGGAGGCTTTCGAGGCTGTCACGCGCCGCAGCGAATGATCCGTATGCCGCGGTGGGCTCCGGCTCTCGGTTAACCCATGGCGTATCGACCCGCGCGGGTTGGGTCCCTCCTGGCGTGGGGTGCGATGTGGCGCTGGCTCGTGGGCGCGCAGGTGGCGGTGCCGTATGCGTCCCCGCGGTCCCGTCGGGCGCACCTTGGACAAGCGGCGCGAAGATCACGATCGCCAGGAGCGCGACACCCCTCATGTGGGACCCCGGTCGATCAGACCGCCACGCTCAGCTCCGCGATCGAGCTCTCCACGTCCTTCCCGCTCTTCTGGAGCGCGGCTGACTCCTCGGCGGTGAGCTTGAGCTCGACGATCTTCTCGACGCCCTTCCCGCCCAGCACGATCGGCACGCCGAGGAAGATGTCGCGCATGCCGTACTCGCCCTGGAGCAGCACCGAGCACGGCACCAGCCGCTTCTGATCGGTGAGGATCGCCTCGACCATCTCGACCGCCGACATCGCGGGCGCGTAGTAGGCCGATCCGGTCTTCAGAAGCTTCACGATCTCGGCGCCGCCGTCGCGCGTGCGCTGCGCGATCGCTGCGATGCGGTCGGGCGGGAGCAGCTCGCCGATCGGCACCCCCGACACCGTCGTGAAGCGCGGCAGCGGCACCATCGAGTCGCCGTGCCCGCCGAGCACCATGGCCTGCACGTCGGCGCCGGACACGTTCAGCTCCATCGCGAGGAAGGCGCGGAAGCGGGTGGAGTCGAGGATGCCGGCCATCCCCATCACGCGCTGCTGGGGGAACCCGCTCACCTTCCAGAACAGCCACGACATCACGTCGAGCGGGTTCGTCACGACCACGACGCAAGCGTTGGGCGCGTGCTTCTTCACCGCCTCGGCCGCGGGCCGCACGATGTCGGCATTGGCCTTCAAGAGATCGGTGCGCGACATGCCGGGCTTGCGCGGGAAGCCCGCGGTCATCACGACCACGTCCGAGCCCGCCACCGCCGACAGATCGCTGGCGCCCATGAGCCGCCCGCCGCGATGCCACAGCGGAGCGGCCTGCTGCAGATCGAGCGCCTTCCCTTGCGGCATGCCTTCCACGATGTCCACCAGCGTCACGTCCGCGAGCCCGCGCTCGGCGATGTAGAGCGCGGTGCTGGCGCCCACGTTTCCCGCGCCGATGACCGTCACCTTGTTCTTCATGACCCAATCCTCCCCTCTCCGTGAAGCGCCCGACCCCACAACCGAAACGCCACGCTCCCTGAAGTCCTTAAGAGGACTCGAGGCGGCGTGGCGCCCGGAAACGAAACTGCGTCTAGCTGGCCGCGGCGGCCGCCACGCGCGGGAGCACGTGCACTCTGCGCCGCGTCTGCGCGGTGCCCGTGAACTTGACGAGCCCATCGATCATCGCGAACAGCGTGTCGTCCTTGCCCCGCCCGACGTTGTCCCCGGGATGGAACTTGGTGCCGCGCTGCCTCACGATGATGTTGCCCGCCCGCACGAACTCGCCGCCAAACCGCTTGACGCCAAGGCGCTGCGCGTTCGACTCGCGGTTGTTCCTCGAAGACGACTGACCTTTCTTATGCGCCATGCCTCACTCCTACGCGCTGATGCCGGTCACGCGGATGCGCGTGATCTCGTCACGGTGGCCGCGGCGCTTGCGATAGTCGTTCCGGCGCTTGAACTTGAAGATCCGGAGCTTCTCGCCGCGGAAATGGTCCACCAGCTCGGCGGTGGCCGTCGCCCCCGGCAGGAACGGCTGGCCGACCGTGATCTTGTCGCCGTCCGAGACCAGCATGACCCGGTCGAACGTCAGCTTATCGCCCGGCTTGCCCTTCAAGCGGGGCACTTCGAGCGTCTCGTCCGGCATCACCTTGGTCTGGATGCCGTTGATCTGGACGATGGCGTACATCGGGTCTCTATCTCCTTGGGGGGCTTGGAGTCACGGGGATCCGTTGAGGTCCGGTCGCAGGCACGCAGTGCCCGCCGAACGCGTACGTGTGTGAGCATTTACCACGCCGCTCGGCGGGGCGTCAAGGAGTGAGGCAGGCGGGGACGCGCCGTGGCTCCATGGTTTGCGATCGCCGCCGGGACAGCACGCCCGGCCGTTTCGGTGCCGGGTGGAGACGCGACAAGCCAGCCCTCGCCCAGAGACCACTGCTGTGCAGGGCGCAGTCCATGATACGTGGGCTGATGCGAGGTTTGATGCCACGCCGCGGGCGGGCCTATGGTCCGGGCTCTTAGTCGGACCACGCACAGAGGAGGTCTTTGATGAGAGCCTGGGTCCTCGCCGTCACGTTCGCCGCCGTCGCGCTGCTGGGTTGTGCGGCCTCGGCGCCGCCCCCCGCCGCCGAGCCACCGCCTGCCTCGCCGCTCGGCAGCCCGTTCAGCGACCGCCGCATGGGATTCACGAGCATCGCATATCCCCTGCTGCTCGACCGGACGGACCTCCAGATCGGGACCACGGTGCAGTTCACGCGCATGCCGACCCTGACCGAGCTGCACGACGTGACGAATGTCCTGGCGCTGCGGCACGTTGTGATCACGCTGCAGCAGTGGCCGGCGGAGTACGCGCCGCTCGACGTGCTGAACCAGATCCCCGCGGAGACGGACGTGATCGTGGTGATGCCCGGCTATCCGCCGAGCCGGCAGGCGGCAGAAGCCTGGAATCTCGTGCAGGCGCGCCTGCGCATCGTCGTCGTGGTGTCGGATCCGCCGCCCAGCGCGGCCGTGGCGTCCGAGCTCAACGAGATGCGCGGCCTCGAGCGCGTGGTCGCCCAGATGGACGATCCGCGCCGCTCGGGTTTCGAGCGCCAGCCGGTTCGCCCCGCTCTCTCGCGCCGGGCAACTCGCGACCGCCCCGCCGCGCTTCCTCAGTGCAGGACGAAGTTGAACGGGATCGCCGTCCACACAGCGACCGGCCGGCCGTTCGCGAGCGCCGGCGTGAACACCCACAGCCGCGCCGCCGCGAGCGCCGACTCGTTCAACATCGGCACCTGCCGCTTCGCGTCGAGGCGGGCATCGAGCACGCGGCCAGTCTTTCCGACCAGCACGTTCACGATCACCAGCCCTTCGACGCCGGCCTGCCGCGCGATCTCCGGGTAGGCCGGCGTGAACTGCGTGATGGGCTCAGGATACTGCTCGGCCCAGACGTGCGTGCCCAGGGGTGGCAGCGCCTCTTCGGCGGGCGGCGCGATCGCGTCGTCGGTCGGGGCACCCGTGGCATCCGGCCCCGTTGCGGCGTTGTCGCGGGCCGGCCCGTCATCTCGCACCAGCGGCACGTCGGGCTCGGCGGCCGGCACCGGCACGCCGGCAATGCTGACGGGACGGTAACGCGATCACGACCGGCGGCACGACGATCAGCCGCGCGAGGCCGCCGATGGCGACGAACGCCGCGACCGTGGCGATGGAACTCAGGAGCAGGGCGTTCGCGAGACGCTCCCGCCGGGATTGCAGGAGCTCGGGCGCCCCGTAGGGCATGAACTCGAACAGGGATTCAGCAGCCTTCATGGCCGCCTCCTTCGGGAGGCGCCCGGGCGACGAGGTGACTCAATGCTGGCTCAGCACGGCGGCGCTGTCCAGAGAAAAGTCGCGTCTTGGCTCTCCCGCTGAGAGGGCAGCAGCTTGCATCGTTTCACCGCGCTACAGTTTCGGCGCGGCGCACCGCCCGCGGGCTACCGCCCCGCTCCGAGTCGTGGCGCCGTGCGGCTCTTGCCGCAGCTGGCCTCATGCGGCTCGACTGGGGCACATCCTC
>VBOS01000024.1 GCA_005893185.1 Candidatus Eiseniibacteriota bacterium | reverse complement strand
CGAATGGCCCGACCCGGAGCATTGGGTGAGCGAGGCGGGCGGAGCGCTGCTGTGGCGCCCCGGACTCCCCGATCCCGCCGGGTTCTTCCGCTTCAGCTATGCCTGGCCGCTCGGCCCCGAACGCGAGAGCGCGCGCTTCACCGCCACCTACTCGCGCGCGCTCGCGCTGGTGAAGCCGATCGGGCAGTGAGGGCGCGCGGTTCTCGCCATCGGACCGAAAGGACACCGGGTTGATCCACCGCAACGCGCGCGGCGCGCCGGGTTTCAGCTCGCCGGGACGATGTTCTGATTCTGGCGGAAGAGGTTGTCCTTGTCGTACTTGGCCTTGAGCTTCGCGAGCCGGTCGTAGTTGGGGCCGTATGCGCCCTTCGCGATCCGCTGCGTCTCGTCCTCGGGCATGAAGTTGACGTACACGCCGCCCGTCGCATGCGGGGCGGTCTTGTCGAAGAGCTCGCGCGCCCACGCGATGCACGCCCCGTCCTGGAACTTGTCGCTCCACCGCGTGTGAACGTTCATGACGAACTCAACGTCGCGGTGCGGATAGGCGGTCGCATGCGCCGGCACGCGATTCACAGCACCCCCCAGATGCCCGATGAAGATCTCGCACTCGGGAGACGGGAGCCGCCCGGCGTAGCCGACCAGGAGGTCGATCAGCCCGTCGCTGATGCACGCGAAATCATGCGACTTCCAGTAGTTCCGCGAGCCCGGCGCGAGCAGCGGATCGAATGCCGTCTGCCAGCCGGCGAACGGAGCCGGGCCGATGACGTTGGCGATCGGCTTGCCCAGCGCCTCGAGCGGTGCGACCGCCTTCTTGCCCTTCTCGATGTCGCCGCACCAGCAGACCGCGAGGACGAAGACCTCCTTCCCGTGCACCTCCGGGGGGAGGAACGGCAGCGGCGGCGCCTTGCGCATCACGAACCAGCAGGTCAGCTCCTCCGGCGCCTGCGCCACGACGCGACGATAGCCATCGATCAGCTCCTTCGCCTTCGCGAAGGGGTGGACGACCAGCCCGGCCAGCACCTGCGGCCCGACTGCATGCAGCCTGTACTCGAACGAGGTCACGACGCCGAAGTTGCCGCCCCCGCCACGCACCGCCCAGAACAGGTCGGCGTTCTCCTTCTCGCTCGCGTGCACCAGCTCGCCGGCCGCGGTCACGACGTCGGCCGAGAGCAAGTTGTCGATCGTGAGCCCGTGCTTGCGGCTCAGCCAGCCGAAGCCACCGCCGAGCGTGAGCCCCGCGATCCCGGTCGTCGAGTTGATGCCGACCGGAGTCGCGAGCCCGAACGCCTGCGTCTCGCGGTCGAATTCGCCGAGCGTCACGCCTGGCTCGACGCGCGCGGTGCGCGCGGACGGATCCACGCGCACCGACTTCATCAACGTGAGATCGATCATGAGGCCGCCTTCGCACACCGCGTTGCCCGCGATGTTGTGGCCGCCGCCGCGGATCGCAAGCACCAGGCCGTGCTCGCGCGCGAAGCGGACGCCTGCGATCACGTCCGCTGCGCCTGCGGCGCGGAGGATCGCCGCCGGGCGCCGGTCGATCATGGCGTTCCAGATGGTGCGCGCCTGCTCGTAGCCGGGCTCGCCCGGCAGGCACAGCGGGCCGCGCAGCCGGCCGCGCAGCGCATCGACGGCCTCGGAAGAGAGAGTGGCGGGTGCTCCGGACGGTGTCTTCACGCTCACCGACGTCATGGGGGAATCCTCCTCGTGAGGGGCGAAGCCTGCACGGCGCGGCAGTATAGCCGAGCCGCGCGCGCGCGCGGCCGCATCCGTGGGTCAGTCTCCGGTCAATTCGCGCGCGACCGGCGAGCAGGTTTGCGCTCGACCGGCGGCCCGAGAATGCCGATGACCCCTGTGTCTCCGTATGAACTCGCGCCCGTTTCGCGTCCTATTCCTCGTGCCGCTGCTCACGTCCTGCGCCGGATTGGCGTCGGTCAGCGGCAAGCTGGTGCCGCGCGGAGCTGCGGACCCGAGTCTCAGCCAGGCCGTGGTCTACGTGCTGCCCCAGGATCCCGGGCTCGGCGAGCGCCTCCCGGATTGGAGCGACCGCGCGTCCCTCACGTTCACGCGCGGGTCGCTGAAGCCGGCGGTCTCGGTCGCCACGGTGGGGTCGTGGCTCGAGATCTGGAACGCCGACACCGTCTTCCATCAGCCGTTCAGCCGGTCGCCGGCTGCGCGCTTCAACGGCATATCGGTGCGTCCCCGCACCGGGACCGCCATCCGTCTGGCCGAGAAGGGCATGGTTCGGATCTTCTGCCAGCTGCACGGGGGCGAGTCCGCGGAGCTGCTGGTGCTGGAGAACGGTGCGTGGACGCGCCCCGACACGACCGGCGCCTTCCGCCTCCCGCCGCTCCCGCGCGGCAAATACGTCATCCACGCCTGGCACCCGCGGCTCGGGGAGCAGACGGTCCCGATCGACATCGAGCACACAGGCCCGCTCTCGGTCGAGCTGCACTACTGACCGAAGAGGTCGGTGGTCGAGCCCAAGGTGCGGTGGGGCGGGCGGGAGCCCGCTTCAGCGCAGCTTCACCAGGATCCGCGTGACGCGACCCACCGCGGTATCGAGACGGGCGAGGTAGAGGCCGGGCGGCGCTTCCAGGCCGTCATCGCGCCGGCCGTCCCAGCTGCGGGCGATCGGGCCCTCCGGCAGCCGTGCTCGATCGAGGAGCGTTCGCGCGCGGCGGCCACCGAGATCGAACACTCTCAACGTGGCCAGCCCTTCATGCGGCATGGTGAAGCCGATCGTCGTGGCGGTCGCGAACGGATTGGGCGTCGCGATGATCGGGGTCGCGCGCGAACCGCCTTCGGCGGCGGTTACGGCCGCGGGCTTCGCGACCACCGCCAGGACGGAGTCGTGGCAGTATTCCTGGTGCAGCGAGATGCGGGTTTCGATCCGGGGGAACACGGCGCCCGGCGGCTTGAGACCGCTCGTGAAATGCTGGGCCGGCGCGCCGTCGAACGAGAGATCCAGCGCGAGCTCCTCCTCGACGGCGACCTCGCCGCCGCGCCGGTACGTGCCGGAGCCGGCGATCGTCACGGGCCCACCGTCGCCGGGGATCTTCCAGCGCACGTCGAGCACATCGTAGTACGTGAAGAACGGGTCCGAGTGCGAGGGACGCAGGACGAAGCTGCCATCGAGAGGCGTCCTGATCAGCACCGGGCACTCACAGGGCCCGAAGCAGCCCCACTCGAATTCACTGGGCGGGCTCGACAGCGAGTAGAGCGTACCCGCGTTCGTCTGCGCGCGACACGGGAGCGCGGCACATTGCCAGGCGGCCGCCAGGGCCGCTGCGAAAACCAGAGCGGACTTCATCGCACGATCCCCCCGTGAGCCGGCCCGGAGACACGAGCTTCCACCTGCTGGCTTTGCGCCGCAAGTGTTTTCCACGAGGGCGAGCCCGCGGAGCTGCTGGTGCCGGAGAGCGCGCGGCGGCCTCCCGGCTACGCCAGGGGAGCCACCTCGCAGTAGACCTTGATCGCCCCCTTGGCCGAGCTCAGCTTCTCCAGCAGCTCGCCGTAGTTCTCGAGCCCGGAGACGGGGTGCGTCAGGAGCCGCACGAGCCACCCCGGATACTCGGCCTCGGCCAGCGCCATGTCCCGAACCGTGGGCAAGCGCAACGACCTGGGCTGGGAGATCTACCCGGAGGGGCTCGCCCACTTCCTCAAGGCCTATGCGCGCTACCGCCTGCCGATCCTGATCACCGAGAATGGCCCGCCGGTGACACGCGACGAGGACCGCTGGACGTTCATCTTCCTCCACCTCTGGCAAGTGGCGCGCGCGCTCAGCGAGGGCATCCCGGTTGTCGGCTACCTGCACTGGTCGCTGCTCGACAACTACGAGTGGGCGGAAGGTTTCCGCGGCCGATTCGGGCTGGTGGAGGTACACTATGCGACGCAGAAGCGCACGGTGCGTGAGAGCGCGCGGCGGTTGGCCGACGTGATCCGGAGGAACGAGCTGTAGCATGTCGTCGGAAATGAAGCGGGGCCCCGCAGCCGCGGACCCGACCATGACGGGCCGCGTTCCGCGCGCCGCCCCGAGCGCGGCGCAGGAAACGGCGCGAGTTGTGCGCAAGCACCATGGGCTGGTGCGCCTCTCGCACTGGGCGAACGTCCCCCTGCTCCTGGGCCTGATCGCGAGCGGCCTCTCGATCTACTGGGCCGCTCCGGTGTTCCACCATCCGCCCGATCCGATGACCGGGAGCCGCGATTACCTGAAGGATCTCGGCGCCGCGGTCGCGGGCGCGCTCCACGACCGGGGCGCCGATCCGCGCTTGTGGATCTACAACCACCTGAGCCTCGGCGCGCAGCAGCTCGCGACGGCGCTGCGCCTCCACTGGGCGCTCGCCTACCTGTTCATGCTGAACGGTTTGCTCTACGCGATCGGGCTCGCAGCGGGGGGCGGCTGGCGCGCGCTCTTGCCGCGGGGCGCGGACGTCGGGGACACGCTGCGCATGATGCGCTTCTACCTCGGCGTGATCCCGATGGCGATCCTGCGCCGTCCGTGGCCGCACCCGGCGGTGCGCGGCAAGTACAACGCGCTCCAGCGCGCGGCCTACTTCTCGATGCCGGTCTTCGGCACGCTGGTCGTGCTCTCGGGGTGGGCCATGCACAAGCCGGTGCAGCTCGGCTGGCTGGAGCGCATGTTCGTGAGCTACGACGGCGCGCGCATCGTTCACTTCGCGTGCATGCTCGGGCTCGGCGGCTTCATCGTCCCGCACGTGGTGCTCG
>VBOS01000023.1 GCA_005893185.1 Candidatus Eiseniibacteriota bacterium | reverse complement strand
GCGAACACGTAGCGTTTTCCAAACGTCTCGGTAGCCAGGGGATCATCCTCGGTCGTGACGTACGCGTCCCCGTGGAAGCGCTCCCAGCCGGGGCCGACCTTGAGATTCACGGCCGCGGTCGGCTTCCACTCGACGGCAGGGTACCCCGCCACGTACGAGGTCCCCGATTCGGACCACAGACCGTCGCCGCTGATGTAGAAATAGAGCGGGTGCTGGGTGTCGGTCTGGAACTCGGTCCCGGCGGTCCACGAGGTCGGGGCGAGCGTGAGCGGCCCGCCGCGCGTGAGCCGGTTGTCGAGGCTCTGCGGGCGGTATGAGCCGTAGTAGCTCCAGGTCTCATTGTTGTTGAACTCGGAGTAGCCGGAAGTCTGCACGCCGTGGGCGAGCGCGTTCCCGCCGAAGTCCCAGTTGCCGTACGCCGCCGCCTTGACACTCTGGTACCTGCGTAGCCGCCCGGTCCGCGTCCACTGGTAGCCAGTTCCGATGTGCGCGTTCACGATGTCGGACCGCTCCTGATAGCCGAGATCGTTGGCCTCGTACTTGGGCGACAGCGTGCCGATCGCAGCGTTGAATTGCGTGGCGCCCTTCTCCTTGTTGATCCAGTAGCGGCTGCCCCAGCCGGTGAGGGACGTCGCAGCGGAGTCGACCTCGACGTGATGAGCGTCCGGGCGCTGGAAGTAGCGCACCGGGTTGCTCTGGAGTCGGATCATCTGCGCCGGGTCGCCCCGCACGTGGGTTCCCGAGGTCCAGCCCGAGAATGCCCAGGTCCGGCGCGCATCGAGGTAGGCCCATCCGTCGATCCCGCCCAGGAACGATGCGCTGTTGAGCTGGGTGCGTAGGGCGGGGTCGTCGAAGGAGCGCAGAGCTGCGGTCCCGATGAATCCGATCCCGAGACGGCGGTTCGCGAACGCCCGCTGACCGCGCGCGACGCCGTAGTACGTGAGGGGCTCGACCTCGGACACCCACGTCCGCCCGTCGTCGCCCGCCAGCCGCGCCATCTCGCGGTCGGTGACGGCGTGCAGGGTGCCGAAGTTCCAGTCCGGAGTGATCCGGCCGGTGAGCTTGACGGCGCCGAGGATGCGCGCGGCGGCCGGCACGTCCTGGAAGCTCGCGTCGGGCACGTCGCCCTGAGGCACGCGGCCGACCCGGCGGCTGTAGAAGAACAAGGGATCCGTCCACTGGTAGTCCCAGTATTCCGACGCCCCCTGGCGGCCGAAGTCGAACATGGAAGCGCCCTCGACGAAGAACGGACGCTTCTCGTCGAGGAACGTCTCGACGTCGGTCAGGTTGACGACCTCGGGATCCGCCTCGACTTGGCCGAAATCGGGATTGACCGTGGCGTTCAAGGTCATGCGGCTCGCGATCCGCATGCGCAGGTCGCCGCCGCCGTTCCAGGCGACCTCCGAGCCATCGTGGAACGGATCCCCGGGGTCACGTGTCAGGTACTGGCCCTTGCTCGTCACGTAGGGCATGACCTCGATCGCCGGCCCGGGCGTGACCCGGTCGATCCCCTCGAGATCGGGGAAGCGTGAGACGAACCCGCTTTCTTTGCGGGGGCGGTAGGCGACGAAGTCCTCTTCTCTCCTGCGCGGAATGCTGCGCGCGAAGTCGATGCCCCAGATCGGGCTGCCGGCGCGCTCGATGCGCATCTGGCTATAAGGGATTCGCATCTCGACGCACCAGCCGTGCTCGTCCACGCGCGCGCGGCCGGCCCACACGCCGTCCCAGGACTTGTCGCTGCCGACGTCGTTGGCGAGCGTGCCGTCGGCCAGCGTCCCGGCGGCATTCACCATGAAGTAATAGCCGGTGCGGCGATCGTGATAGGGATCGAGGTAGACCGCGAACCGGTCGGCGGCGACCGAAGCGTCGCGCCGCGCGAGCCGAGCCAGGATCGAATCGGGGGCCGGGTCGTACATGCGCGCGCCGATGTAGAGCGCGTCGTCGTCGTAGGCGACGCGCACCTCGGTGCGCAGCGTTGCGGGCTTGCCCTCGCGCGGAATCCGCTGCACGAACGTCGTGCAGGCAGGGCCGTCGCTCCAGACCGGCTCGCTCAGCACCCCATCCACGATGACGCGGCCGCCGAGGCGGACGGCGCGGATCGCGGCGCGTGCGGGCTTTCCGCGAGCATCGTCGGCAGGCGCCGCCGCTCCGGCCGCACGGGCCGCCTGCGGGGCGCTCGCGAGCCACGCGAACATCATCGCAGCGAAGACCGGCCGACCGAGCCGGGACCGCAGCCCCAGGCGGAGGCGCGCGCGCGCGCCCGCGCTGCGATGCGATCGCGCGGTCACAGCGCCACCTCGAGGATGCGCGCCGCCACCTTCTTCGCATCGAACTGCGCCTCGGCGAGCGCGCGCGCGGCGCGGCAGTGGCGCTCGTAGTCGGCGTTGACGGCGGCCAGCGAAGCGGCAGCCTCCTCCATCGTGCGGAAGCGGAACATCCCCTCTCCCTCCGGCAAGTAGCGGCTCGGGCCGGTGTGCTGGACCACGGCCGGCTTGCCGCTCGCGAGATAGCAGAGCGTGCGGTCGCTCACCCATGCGTTCTGGAACTCCATGCACGAGCGCTTGGCGCACGCGAATTCCCCTCGCGAGCCCTGGATGTAGCGCCGGTAGGCCTCGGGCGAGCCGGCAACTTCGCGGGAGGCGCGGATTCTCCAGCCATGGCGCTGCATCAGGCACTGCTCCTCGAGGTCATCTTCTGTGACCATGAACAGGGCGAGCTCGAGCGGCTGGCGCGTGTGCCGCGGCAGGTCCTTGAACGCCAGGAACGCTGCGCGCTTGGAGTTCTCGTAGCGCGTCACATCGTCCTTGACCCAGTCTCCCGAGCTCCAAGCTGAGACCGTGGTCATCGCGCCGGGTCGCGGATCGAACATGGACTCCCAGTCCTCGAGGCTGACGCAGGGACGGATGTGGGACCACGACAGGCCGCAGTCGGGAATCGCAGACGACGCCTCCCCCACGGTCTCGCCGGTCGTGAAGTAGTGATCGTGCGGCGCCACGGCCAGCTGGCCGCGGCTCAGCCAGAACTGGAACAGGCCGGGGTCGATGTCGACGAGCGCGCTGCGGCGGAAGCGGCCGAGCAGCTCGGGCTCGATCGCGTAGTGGAAGTTGAGGACCAGGTCGGCGTTGCGGATCACGGCGTCCACATCCCTTCGGGCCATGCCCACGAACACGGATTGCGTCCACGGCGAATGGGCTTCGGGCGCTGAGATCAGGATCGCCCTGCCGCCGAGCCCGAAGGATTCCATGCGGTCGAAGAAGGCGGCCATCGCCGCCGCGTCCCGGCCCTCGTCCGCGCCGCGCACGAATCGCTCCATCCAGTAGACATCGCAGCCGCACCGGCGCAGGCCGAGCGCGTACTGCATGTAGACCCAGAAATGGCCGCCGCCGTCCGGGAAGTTGGCGACGTTGAAGGCCGAGAGCACGACGGTCTTGTTCACAGCTGGCTCCCCTCGGGACTCCGGACG
The DNA here is from genome assembly GCA_005893185.1 of Candidatus Eiseniibacteriota bacterium. GTDB lineage: Bacteria > Eisenbacteria > RBG-16-71-46 > RBG-16-71-46 > RBG-16-71-46 > WS-2. Next base: position 315 of record VBOS01000023.1, on the reverse strand, counting down.
GCGCCGTGGTTCACGAGCCGAATGGTGCCGTCGCAGTAGCCCGGGTGGCAGATCAGCTCGGTGAACCCTTCGCCGACCCCGCGCTCGAGGATCCTGGCGAGGCTCTCCACGCCGAGCTGCTCGGGATGGCTTTCGCCGGCCCACTGGCCGTAGAACTCGGGCAGGCACCGCACCGGCGAGTGACCGCGCAGCGGAACGTTCCATCGTCTCGCCAGCTCGAGGAATGCCGGCAGCAGACAAGGGTCGCGGTGGACGTCGCGGTGCGAATCGATGTGGCTCGGCGGCCGGCCCACCAGCTCGACGAAGCGGCCGATC
>VBOS01000216.1 GCA_005893185.1 Candidatus Eiseniibacteriota bacterium | reverse complement strand
AAGACGCAGGGCGTGCCCGGCCTCGGCGCCGTGCCGGACTACGAAGCTTCGCTCGACTACGCGCGCTCCCTCACCCAGCTGGATGTCGCGAGCGCTCCGCGCGGTCTCGCCCCCGCCGCGCGGCTCGCGGGAGCGCTCGAGCGCGAGCGCACGCGGTCGCGCGATCCCCTGGGCCATCTCGGCCTCGGTGACCACGACACCGACGACCGCATGGGGAGCGACCAGCTCACGGCCGCGCTCGAGTGGCCGCGCGCCCTTTCGCCGCTCGCGCTCGAGGGCGCGGGCCTGCTGCGCCGCGAACGTGCCGAGCTTCACGACGCCGCCGACGGCCACCCCGATCCGCCGCCGAGCGAGCGCACGACGCGCGGAGCTTCGCTCGGGGTCCAGCTCCGGCCGCTCGGCGATCGCGTGGTGCTGCATGCAGCGCGGCGCTGGGATCGCATCGAGGATCGCCTGCGCTCGCTCTCGTCGCTGGGCCGGTTGCAGCGCACCGACGTCGTGCGCGAGATCAGCGCGCCCCAGCTCGGGGCCCGCGTCGGAATCGCGGGCGGTCTCGAGGTCAAGGCGAACTGGTCGCGGGCCGAGCGCCCGCCCGACTTCATGGAGCTGTTCGGCAACCAGGGCAGCGTGCTCGGCAATCCCGCCCTCCGGCCCGAGCGCGGCGAGAGCTGGGATGCCGGCGCCCGCTGGTCGCGCGCGGGCGCCGGCGGGTTCGCGGGCACCGCCGAATGGTCGCACTTCGAGTCCGACACGCGCGACATCATCCTCTATGTCAGGAACTCGCAGAGCAGCGTGCGGGCGCAGAACGTGAGCCGCGGCGTGATCCGCGGCGAGGAGTTCTCGCTCAGCGCCGGCACGCCGTGGGGGCTGACGGCGGCGGCGGCCGCGACGCTCGAGGAGGCGCGCGATCGCGGGAGCGCGCCCGCCTACTACGGCAAGCGGCTGCCGCAGCGCCCCGAGCGGCAGGCGACTGCGCGGGTCGAGTACCGGCGCACGCGCCTGGGCGTCGGCGCCGATCTCGATTATCTGGGCGACAACTACCTCGACCAGTACAACCAGGAGCAAAAGCACGTGCCGAGCCGCACGCTGGTCGGGGCGTGGCTCTCGGTGTCGATTCTCGCCCAGCGCGTGCGCTTCACCGTCGAGGGCAAGAACCTCGGCGATCGCAGCGTCTCGGACGTCGGCGGCTTCCCGCTCCCGGGCCGGAGCGTATTCGTGTCGTGCGACGCCCATCTCACACAACACTAGAGGAGAGCGACCATGTCACGTTGGATTGCAACGCTTTACGTCATCCTCGCGACCACCCCAGCTGGGGGCGCCGAAACCCGCGCATTCGTGCTCACGACCGATTTCTCCACCGGGAGCCTGAGCGTGAACCCGCTCGGCACGACCACGGTCGCGAAGGACGTAGCCGCCGTCCACTCGGACGCGGTGGAGCGCTGGTACGGCGGGCTGCTGTACGTCGTCAACCGTTTCGGGCAGGACAACATCCAGGTGATCGACCCCGCGCAGGGTTACGCCACCGTTCGTCAGTTCTCGACCGGGAACGGCTCGAACCCGCAGGACATCTGCTTCGTCTCGCCCACCAAGGCGTACGTCACGCGCTACGACGTGAGCGACCTCCTGATCGTGAACCCTTCGAACGGGGCGAGCCTCGGCGTGATCCCGCTCGGCGCATTCGCCGACGCCGACGGCATCCCCGAGATGGCGCGCATGGTGCGCGTGGACAACCGTGTGTTCGTCGCAATCCAGCGCCTCGACCGCAGCGCGGGTTACCAGCCCACTGACAAGAGCCTGGTCGCCGTGATCGACGCGGTCGCGGACACCGTCCTGGACGCGGATCCTGACACGCCCGGCAAGCAGGCGATCCAGCTCACCGGGAAGAACCCGTACACCACGTTCGCCTTCGATCGGGCAACCAGCCGGCTGCTGATCGGATGCGCCGGCGCTTTCGGAGCGCTCGACGGCGGGATCGAGTATCTGGATCCGGTCTTCATGAGGAGCCTCGGCTACGCGATCACCGAGTCCGCGCTCGGGGGCGACCTGGGGACCATCGCCTGGAACGGCGCTTCGCATTCCTACGCGATCGTGAGCGACGCGAACTCCAACACGCTGCTCGTGTCGTGGAGCGCGATCACAGGGCAGAAGATCGCGACGGTCTTCGCCCCCGGCGGCTTCAGCCTCAGCGACTGCGAGCTGGACGACCGCGGCGAGCTCTACGTGTGCGACAGCGACTTGCTGGCACCGGGGCTCTACGTCTTCAGCGTGCCGCAGGACCTGCAGATCGCCGGTCCACTCGACTGCGGGCTCCCGCCGTACCAGGTCACGTTCGACGCCACGAGCGAGCAGGTGCTCGAAGTGGCGGAGGAGCCCGCAGGCGCTTCGCTCTCGAACCCGTGGCCCAACCCGGCGCGGAATTCGCTCTCCGTGCGCCTCGCGCTGCCGCGGGCAGGCCGGGTCGAGGTCGATGCGCTCGATCTCGCAGGTCGGCGCGTGCGCAGCATCGTGGCCGGCGAGCTTCCCGCCGGGAGCACCACCTGCCTCTGGGACCTCCACGACGGGCGCGGGCGCCGCGTGCCGGCCGGGCTCTACGTCCTGCGCGCGCGCACGCAGCACGGAACGATCGCGCGCCGGACGATGGTCACGAGGTGAGCGCCGGTCACCCGGCCCCGCGCAAGAATGTCCCCTGAGCCGAGCGCGGCTCCCGAGCCCGCGCTGTTCCCTCGTCCTCGGGACGAGCGGCGGTCGTGTCGTGACGAGCGCGCCTCCAACACGGGCATCGCTCGTTGCGTCCGGGCGCGCCGCGTTGCTAGTGTCCCGGGTCCGAAATTCGTCTGGATTCGGAGGGCGCTGAATCCCGCCCCGCTCGTGATGCGGAGGGCGATCCTTCTCCGCCGGCCCGCCCGATCGCACCGGGAGGAACATCACCGTGAACGCTCACGCCGTCGTGAGAGCCGTCGCAACCACCATCGCCGCCGCCGCCGCCGTGGGCGCGCTCTCGGTCCTTCCCGCGCGCGCCCAATCCATGCACGTCGGTGCGCCGCCCGACTCGGGCCCGGCCGCCGCCGCACCGGTGGATTCCGCGGCGGGGTCGGGCGGGCCGCGCGACTA
>VBOS01000215.1 GCA_005893185.1 Candidatus Eiseniibacteriota bacterium | reverse complement strand
GACTTCACCGAGAGCTTCGTGCTGTCCGCTCAGGCGCTCCTGGCCGCGCGCCGCTCGATCGCCGAGCGGCGGGTCGTGACGCTGGAGACGCGGTTTCCGTTCGCTTTGGGGTAACTCATCTGGCCGCGCCGATGGAGATGCTGTCGCTTCTCGCCGGCCGTGGCGTGCTCGAGTCGTCGATTCAACGCCGCCGTCGCGTGGCACGCGGCCGCTCGCACAACTCGACCAGCACGCCACCCAAGCCCTTCGGGTGGAGGAACGCGACGCGCGTGTCGTGCGCGCCGGAGCGCGGCGTCTCGTCGATCGGCCGCACGCCCGCGGCACGAGAGCGCGCGAGCACATCCTCGATGCTGGAAACGTCCAGGCTCACGTGGTGGAGGCCGGGTCCGCGCCTTCCCAGGAACCGTGCGACGGTGTGGTGAACGCTGCGCGGCTCGAGCAGCTCCAGTGTCAGCGGCCCGACGTGCACGAAAAGGACACGGAGCTCTCCGTCGTCGATCATTTCCTCCTCGCCGCGTACGGCGCCGAGCGCCGCGGCGAGGGTGTCCGCCAGCGCGTCGGCATTCGCGGTGGCGATCGCGATGTGGGAGATCGCGATCACCGGACCGGGAGCTCGGCGGCTCGTCTCGGTCTTGCCAGCGATTCCTTCCGAGCCCGCCGACGTCCGCGAGCTGCGCCGCCCGCCGCCCGTCTGGCTCCCGCGCTTCGCCCCGGCGCCCGCGTCCTTCCGCGGCGCGGGGCTCACGCGCCCGCTCCCGGCTTGTAGACGCCGAACTCGCTCCGGAGCGAGTCGCACACCTCGCCGAGCGTGGCGCGGGCGGTGAGCGCATCGAGGATCAGCGGCATGAGGTTCTCGCTGCCTCGCGCGCCGCGGGCGAGCCGGGCGAGCGCGGCCCCGCAGGCGCCGGCGTCGCGCTGCGAGCGCCAAGCCGCGAGGAACGCCGCGCGTTCGCGCTCGACTCGTGGATCGGGCTTGAACGGTTGCGCAGCTGCGGGCTCCGCCTCGGCGAAGCGGTTGACGCCGACGATCACGCGCTCGCCGGCCTCGACCTCACGCTGCCAGCGGTACGCGGCCTCGTGAATCTGCGCCTGCACCCAGCCGGAGGCAATCGCTGCGAGCATCCCGCCCGTCGCGTCCACGCGCGCCATCAGCTCGCGCGCCCTCGTCTCCAGCTCGGCAGTCAGCGCCTCCACCCAATAGGAGCCGGCGAGCGGGTCGGCGGCATCGGTGACGCCGCTCTCGTGCGCGATGACCTGCTGGGTGCGCAGCGCGAGCCGAGCGGCATCTGCACCGGGCAGCCCGAGCGCTTCGTCGTACGAGTTGGTGTGGAGGGACTGCGTTCCGCCCAGAACGGCCGCGAGGCCCTGCAAGGCAACCCGCACGACGTTGTTGAGCGGCTGCTGGGCTGTGAGCATCGAGCCGGCGGTCTGCGTGTGGAAGCGCAGCTTCATGGCTTCGAGATCGCGCACGCCGAAGCGCTCGGCGAGCAGCTCGGCCCACAGCTTGCGCGCGGCGCGGAACTTCGCCACCTCCTCGAACAGGTGGTTGTGGGCGTTGAAGAAGAACGACATGCGGCGCGCGATGCGCTCGACGTCGAGCCCGCGCGCGCGCGCTGCGTCCAGGTAAGCCAGCCCGTTGGCGAGCGTGAATGCGATCTCCTGCACAGCCGTCGCGCCGGCCTCGCGCATGTGGTAGCCGCTCACCGAGATGCTGTTCCACTGCGGCACATCGCTGGCTGTGAACTCGAACACGTCGGTGATGAGGCGCAGCGAGGGCGCGGGGGGATAGATGTAGGTGCCGCGGGCGATGTACTCCTTGAGCACGTCGTTCTGCACCGTGCCGCCGAGCTTCGCGCGCGGGACGCCGCGCGCGTCGGCAACCGCGACATAGAACGCGAGCAGCAGCGGGGCGGTGGCGTTGATGGTCATCGAGGACGTGACGCGATCGAGCGGAAGGCCTTCGAGCAGCGCCTACATGTCCGCGAGGCACGAGATCGCCACGCCCACCTTGCCGACCTCGTCACGCGCGAGCGCGTGGTCGGAGTCGTAGCCCATCTGGGTCGGCAGATCGAACGCCACCGAGAGCCCGGTCTGACCCTGGGCGAGCAGGAAGCGGAAGCGCTCGTTGGTCTGAGCTGCGCTCCCGAAGCCGGCGTACTGGCGCATGGTCCAGAGGCGGTCGCGGTACATGCGGGGATGGATGCCGCGCGTGAAAGGCGGTGTGCCGGGCGGCGGGGCGCGGCGCTCGAGATCGGTCGGGAGGTCGGATGCTGCGTACGCCGGCTTCACGTCGAGCCACGAGGGCGTGGTGCGGGGTGCGGGGGCCGCCTTTCGAGCCGACCCATCCGGCGACGCAACGCGCGCGGGTTTCGCCTTCGCGCCCGTCCGCTTCCTCCCCGCGCGCGCGCTCACGCCGGCCGGATCCGCACGAGCGGCTGGCCCGCGCTCACGGCGTCGCGCTCGCGCACCAGCACAGCGCTCACGACCCCGCCGTGGCGGGCGCTCAGCTCGTTCTGCATCTTCATCGCCTCCACCACCGCCACCGCCTGGCCGGCCGCCACGGTCTCGCCGGGCTTCACGCGCAGCGCAACGATCAACCCCGGCATGGGCGCCGCCACGGTCTCGCCGCCGCCGCCGGCGGCAGCACGCTTGGAAGCCTGCACCAATTTCTCGAGCGGATGGCGCACCTCGACCGGCAGCCGCACGCCGTGGAGCGTGACGTCCACGCCCTGGCTCGCGGGCGATACACGCACCTCGTGCGAGCGGCCGTTCACGAGCAGCGAGTAGACCTCGCCGTCGGGCAGGCGATGGAAGTCGGCGTCGAGCCTGCGACCATCGGTTTCGAGCACGAGATGCCCGCCTTCGAGGCGCACATCGACCTCGGTGTCGCGGCCCTCGAGCGTGACCCAGAGCTTCATCGTGCGTCCGCGCGTAGCTCGGCGCCGGGCGTCAGTACCATGACGCCCACCATTCGCCGCGCGGATGCGCGTCGGACGGCCCGGCCGCCGCGCCGCGACCCGCGCCGAAGCTCTGGGCGACGGCGAGAACGGTCTGATTCGTACCGGCCGACAGGCAGAAGAGGATCACAGCGTACGCCAGCGTCTCGAGCACGCGTCCGATGCCCCAGTCGCCGCCACCCTTGAACGCCGCGTAGAACGTCAGCATCAGCGATGCGATCAAGGCCGCGATCGTGCGGCTCACCTTGAACGGCAGCTTGCGCGAGTCCGAGAGCGTGCCGATCGTGTTGGCGACGGCCAGCACGTACACCGACTGGCTCATCATGGCTGTGAGGAAGTCCCAGTTGAGGAAAGCCTGCATGGATTCCATGTTCACCTCTCGCTTTGCCCGTGCGCGCTCGTCATCGCAGCTCCCGCACGCCGGAGCGGCGGCGCTCCGGCCACTTCCAGCTCGAGCGTGCCTGCGACCCGTTCGGCTCAGCCACCGCGATCCGCATGCGCTCCTCGCGCTCGTGGAGCGCGGCGGCGAACAGCGCGACCTCGGCCGACTCGGGCCCCGCCTGCAGCGCCGCCGGGTCGAAATGCTCATCGAGGAACCGCGTGCTGAGATTCCCGGCCACGAACTCGGGATGCGTGAGCAGCCAGCGATGGAACGCGAGGTTGTGGCTCACGCCTTCGAGCACGAACTCGTCGAGCGCCCTCAGCAGGCGCCGCCGCGCGCCCTCGCGATCGCCCGCCCACACCACCAGCTTGGCGAGCAGCGAGTCGTAGTAGACCGGGACCTCGAAGCCGCGGTAGACACCGGCGTCGTTGCGCACGCCCGGTCCTTGCGGGAACCGCACGCGCTCGATGCGGCCGACCGAGGGCATGAATCCGGCGGCCGGATCCTCGGCCAGGACGCGGGCCTCGATCGCCCAGCCGCGCGGCGCAGGCGGCGCGTCGCCGAAGGAGAGCGGCGCGCCCTCGGCGATCCGGATCTGCTCGGCGACCAGGTCGAGGCCGGTCACCATCTCGGTCACGGGATGCTCGACCTGGAGCCGGGTGTTCACCTCGAGGAAGTAGAACTCGCCGTCCTCGAAGATGAACTCAACGGTGCCGGCGTTGAGGTAGCCGACCTGCTTTGCGATCCTGCACGCGGCCTCCGCGAAGCGCGCGCGCAGCCTGGCGTCGAAAGCGGGCGAAGGCGTCTCCTCCAGCAGCTTCTGGTGACGGCGCTGGATCGAGCACTCGCGCTCGCCGAGGAAAGCCACGCGCCCGTGCGCGTCGGCCACGATTTGCGCCTCGATGTGCCGGGGGCGCTCGATCGCGCGCTCGGCGTAGATCCGCGCGTCGCCGAAGGCGGCTTGCGCCTCGCCGCGCGTGAGCGACCATGCCGACTCCAGCTCGGCCTCGCGTGCCACCCTGCGCATGCCCTTGCCGCCGCCCCCGGCCGCGGCCTTGAGCATGAGCGGATAGCCGATCCCTCGCGCAGCGGCACGCAGCTCTTCGAGGGTCGCGAGCGGCGCCTCGGTGCCCGGCACCATGGGCACGCCCGCCCTGCGCGCCGCCGCCCGCGCCGCGAGCTTGTCGCCGAGCGCTGCGATGATGTCGGAGCGCGGGCCGATGAAGACGATTCCGGCCTCCTCGCATGCGCGGGCGAACGCAACGCTCTCGGCGAAGAAGCCGTAGCCGGGATGGATGGCGTCGGCCTTCTGCGCGCGCGCGGTCGCGATCACGCGCTCGAGGTCGAGGTAGCTCTCGGCCGCCGGTCCCGGTCCGATCGGGTAGGCCTCGTCGGCGAGCAGCACGTGGAGGGAGGCGCGGTCGGGCTCGCTGAACACAGCGATGGACGTGATCGAGAGCTCGCGCAGCGTGCGGATCACGCGCACCGCGATCTCGCCGCGGTTCGCGATCAGCACCCGGCGAATGCGGGTCATCTCCGTCCGCGCCTCGGCTGTGCAGGGGTGTGCGATGGCTGCGCGCCTCCGGCCCATGCGCTGCGAGCGCCGCCCACGATCAGCCCTCGATCACAACGCATGCGATGGCGAGCCCGCCGTCGTGGGCGAGCGTGAGATGGGAAGCCGTGCAGCCCAGCGCCTGGAAGCGCTCGAGCGCCGCGCCCGTGAGAGCGAGCTTCGGCTGGTGCCCGCCGGGCTGGAGCACCTCGGCCTGCTTCCAGCCCACGCCGCCCGAGAGGCCGGTGCCGATCGCCTTGAAGAACGCCTCCTTGGCCGCGAACCGCGCGGCCAGGTGAGGCAGCGGGTCCTTGTGCCGGCGGCAGTACTCCAGCTCGCCGGGGGTGAAGAGGCGGTTTTCCATGCGGGCCCCGAAGCGCTCGAGCGACTGGGAGAGCCGGTCCACTTTGACCACGTCCACCCCGATTCCGCGAATGGCCACGCCCTTCTCCTGGACCTTGCACCGTGCAAAGATCGGCCTCGGGACTGTAGTGGGGCGGACGAGAATGGGCAAAGCGGGCTCGCGGGCCGGGACCTTCGCGAGCGGAACTTCTGCGGGTCTCGATCGTCCATTCACTGTGCGCGGGGAGGAGCGACCTGACCTTCAAGAACGAAGGGGACCTGATCGCCCGGCTCCGCAAGGGCGAGATGGAAGCGTTGGGGGAGCTGTACCGCGAGCTGGGACCGGCGATGGTCTCGCTCGCGCGCAGCCTGCTCCGCAACCGCGCGGAGGCGGACGACGTGGTGGCCGACACCTTGATCCGGGTTCACGACAAGGCTCCGGGGTTCCGGGGGGAGCGGGGATTGAGGACCTGGGTGCTGCGGATCGTCGCGAACCGGTGCCGCGACCTGCTTCGGCGGCGGCGGTTCGACGCGGGAGAGCCGGAAGCGCTCGACCCGATCGCGCACGCGGGGCTGAGAGTGGAGCCGATGGCGGAATGGGATCGCGCGCTCGACCAGGGGAAAGCGCTGGCCGCGCTCGAGCGCGCGATCGCGCGGCTCCCGCGGGAGCAGCGCGAGGCGGTGATCCTGCGCGACCGGCTGGGGCTCTCGCAGGAGGAGGTCGCGGAGACGCTGGGGATCCGCGTGGGGGCGGTGAAGTCGCGGCTCTTCCGCGCCCGCGAGACATTGAAGCGGGAGCTCGAGAGTCTGCTCGGTGAATGAGGAGAGGATGAACGGAGAGGATCTGGACCGGAAGCTCGTCCGCATGCTGGCGGCGGTCGGCGCCGATGCCGAGCCCGCGCTGCTGACGCGGGCGCGCGCGCGCATCGAGGCGCGCGCAGCGGAGCCGCTCGTCGTCCGCTGGGTGATGCGGCCCGCGGCGCTCGGCGCATCGCTCGCGCTCTTCGTCGCGTCGGCGGGGCTATCCCTCACGCTCATCTCGAGCGCGCCGGGATCCACCACGTCGGAGAGCGCGACGCTCATGGATTCGCTGCTGGCTGAGCGCGGCATCGAGGCGGGGAGCGTGCTCGGCACGCCGGCCACCGAGCCGGGCATCGCGCCGGACAGCGGAGGCACGCGGTGAAGGCGGCGCGTGCGGGGCGGGAGCGGGCGATGGGCGCGCGGCGGGTGGGCGCGTGATGAACGGCAGGCGCGGGCTCGTGATCGGGATCCTGGCGGCCTTCATCGTCGGCTGCTCGCTCGGGATGGTCGGCGGCATCCTGTGCGCCCGCTTCGGCGGACACGGTGGCCCACGCGAAGGCGGACACGGCGGGCCCGGACCGATGCTGGAGATGATGGAGCACCGTCTCGATCTCACGGCCGATCAGAAGACCCGGGTCGAGCGGATTCTGGAGGAATCGCGGCGTGGCTACGCGCAGGTGCGCGAGAGCACGCACGCCGCGATCGCGCGCGAGCTGACGCCCGCGCAACGTGAAGAGTGGAAGCAGATGGAGGAGCGGTTCCTGCGGGAGAGACGGCACGGCTTCGGCCGTCCGCCCTGGCGCGGGGATCGACCGTAGCGGGCGGATCCCGCGTCGAGGTGGATTGTGATGAAGCGAAAGTGGAGTGCTTTGCTCGTGCTG
>VBOS01000214.1 GCA_005893185.1 Candidatus Eiseniibacteriota bacterium | reverse complement strand
CTCCGAGCTCTACGTCAGGGATTCGCCCACCGCGCGGCCGCGACGGCTCACGGACTTCAACGCCTGGGCCACCGACGTGGCGTGGGGACGCGAGGAACGGGTCATGTGGAGGAACGACAGCTTCGATGAGGACGGGGTCCTCGTATATCCGCCGACGTTCAACCCGGCTTCTTCGTATCCGCTCGTGCTGCTGGTTCACGGTGGGCCGCAGGCATCTTCGCGTACCAACTTCAGCTCGCTCGCCCAGCTCATGGCGACCGAAGGCTGGCTCGTGTTCCAGCCCAACTACCGGGGCAGCGACAACCTGGGCAACGCCTACATGGCCGCGATCACCGCCGACGCGGGCGCGGGACCGGGCCGCGACGTGATGGCCGGGATCGCGGAGCTGCGCAAGCGGCCCTACGTCTCACCCGCCAAGCCCGCCGTGACGGGCTGGTCGTATGGCGGCTACATGACGACGTGGCTCATCGGAACCTATCCGGACGCGTGGCAGAGCGCGATGGCCGGCGCGCCGGTCTCCGATCTCGTCGAGGAATACGACCTTTCGGACGGCAACGTGGCCTGGCGCTATGCCATGGGCGGCTCGCCATGGACCGAAGGCCGGGCGAAGCTCTATCGCGAGCAATCGCCGATCACCTACGTGACCCGGGTGAAGACGCCGACGCTTGTGATGTCGCTCATGGAGGACTTCCGCGTGCCGACCTCGCAGGCGCTGGCCTACTACCGCGCGCTCAAGGACAACGGCGTGGAGACCGAGTACATCGCATTCCCGGGGCGCGGCCACAATCCACGGGACCCGCTGCATTCCCTCGAGCGCTCGCGCCTGTGGGTGAATTGGGTGAAGCAGCACATGGGAACGCCTGCGCCGTGAACGGGGCGAGGTCGAAGGACCGCACCCGGCGGCTCGCTCCGAAGGACCCTCCGGCTCCGCGGCCGAGGGGCACGGTCAGGGCTGGATCAGGCCGGAGCGGATCGCATAGCGAACCAGGCTCGCGGTCTCGTGGAGGTCCAGCTTGGACATGATGCGCTGGCGATGCGATTCGACGGTCTTGAAGCTGATGAATAGTGTGGCGGCGACCTCCTTCGTGGTCTTGCCTTCGGCGACGAGCTGAAGCACCTCGCGCTCGCGCGGAGACAGCGGGCTTTCCGGCGGCTTGTCTCCTCTCAGGAAGGATTCCACCACCTCCTGCGAGAGACCGGGGCTGAGGTAAATGCCACCGCGCACGATCTCGCGCAGAGCCTCGAGCAGCTCCTTCGCTCCCCGGCTCTTGAGGACGTACCCGCGAGCCCCGGCGCGGAGGGACTCCGCAATGTAAATGTGGTCCTTGTGCATGGTGAGAACGATCACTTTCGTCCCTGGGGAGACGCGCAGCACCTCGCGGGCCGCATCCACTCCGTTGAGGCCGGGCATGCCGATGTCGACGATCGCGACGTCGGGGTGGAGGCGGCGCGCCTCCCGGATCGCGTCCTGGCCGTTCTCGACCTCGGCCACAATCTCGAACTCCCCCGCAACCAGCAGGGCCTTCAGTCCGTCGCGAAACAGCGCGTGATCATCGGCGATCAGAACCCGCGTGCTCATGAATCACCTCGAGTGGGATGCGAATTCGAACATCGGTCCCCTTGCCCGCCCCCGAGTGGATTTCCACTGTGCCCCCGAGCGGCGCCAGTCCCTCCCGGACACCACGAAGGCCCAGTCCCTGCCGCCCCGACGCCGGTGGGGCCGCGGGGTCGAACCCGCGGCCGTCGTCGCGGACCCTGCACCGCACCTCGCGCGTCGTGCACCTGACTTCGATCAGGACCCGCGAGGCGTGCGAGTGCCTGGCCACGTTGGTGAGTGCCTCCTGGACCGCACGGTAGAGCTCGGTTTCGATCCGCATCGGCAGCCGGCCCTCGGTCGAGCCGGTCACCGTGATCGAAAGGCCCGAGCGCTTCGACAGACCCTCCGCCAGGAAGCGGAGCGCCGGCAGCAGGCCCAGGTCGTCGAGAACGACGGGGCGTAACTCGTGCGCGACGCGCCGTATCTCGTCCTCCACCGCGTGGAGGAGCTCCGTCAGCCGTGCCACGGACTCGTCTCCCCCCGGCTTGAGGTGCTCCCGCAGGCCGTCCAGCGCGAAGAACACGGTGGCGAGGAGCTGTCCCGCCCGGTCGTGCAGATCCCGGGCGATGCGCCGCACGTGCTCTTCGCGGCGCTGGTCGAGTTTTCGCAGCGCATCGCCCGCCTCGCGGGCTCCCCGATGCGCCATCTCGAAGGGAGAGATGCTCTCGAGAAGGAAACCCTGGGCGCGCGCCGCGAGGCGGGGGTCTTCGCCGATCTGGTGCCGCGCGCTCAGCGCGGTCCGCCACAGGATCAGGGCCATGTCCAGCACGCCGAGCCCTTCCGCGAGCGCGGATCGCCCGAACTCATAGGCCTCGAGCAGCGTGGCCTCGTCGCCGGCCGCAAGGTGTTGGCGGAGGGCATCAGCGCAGCGCTGCTCGAGGCTGAGGGTCTCGGTGGTCATGCTTCGGTCTCGCGATAGCGCGCCGTCATGACCAGCGCGTCATCCAGCCCGGTGCATTGTTCGCGGAGTATGGTGTCCGCGATCGCCTGAACCGGTCCCCACCGGGGCACGTGGTCGGTGAAGTCCAGGTGAATGCCGTCCGTCGCGAGAACCAGCAGGTCGCCCGCGCCGAGGGACACGACGCCGGCACGCAGGGGGGGAAGAACGCGTCCCACGATTCCTCCCCGGCTGGCCAGCATCTCGTGTCCGTGATCGGCCTTCGTGTGGCCTCGCAGGAGCACGCCCTGGACGTTGCCGACGCCGAGCCACGTCATGCGGTCCTGCGTGCCGTCCATCCACGCCAGCATCAGCACGACACCGCGCGTTGCCCGAAGGCGTTCGTGACATTGCTTGACCACGATCAGCGGACGCCCGACATCGGCGCTCTCGAGGAAGCGGATGGCGTCGCGGGACGCGGCGAATGCGGCAGGCCCGTGTCCCAGACCGTCCACGACCCCGAGCAGAATCCCGCCGGGCAGCGGTCGTGCAATGTACGCGTCCCCCGATGCGTCGGGGTCGAGCGGGCGGAACGCCACAGCCCACTCCACTCGAGTCTCGGTCAGGGGATCCATTTCTTCACCGTCACCGTTGTGCCCTGGCCCGCCGCCGTGTGTATCTCGAACTCGTCCATGAGACGCCGGACGCCCGGCAGCCCGAGCCCCAGTCGACCGGATGTGGAGTAGCCGTCCTCCATCGCGCGTGCCGGATCCGCAATGCCCGGACCGCTGTCGCGCGCCACCACCGCGAGCCCCACCTGCTTGCCGCGCTCGAGCGGCCGAATCGCGATCTCTCCGCTCCCCGCGTAGAGCAGGATGTTGCGCGCCAGCTCCGAAATCGCCGTGGCGATCAGCGTGGCGTCGGTCGGCCGGAACCCTAGTCGCAGGGCCACGACCCGCCCCTGATTGCGAGCCAAGACGATGTCGCTGTCCGACGCAACGGCCATCGCGCTGTCTTCCATCACCTCAAGTGGCTTCATCGGTACGCGGCGGATTTTATATTGCGATTGAGATGATCCAGCCCCTCTTCGAGATCCAGTCTGGTCGTGACTCCCTCGAGAGTGAGACCCATGTGCACCATCGCGAAGGCCACGTCCGGCTGGATGCCAACGATCACCGTCTCTGCACCACGCAGGCGCACCATGTGGGCGACGTCTCGCAGCGTGCCGGTCGCGAACGAATCCATCACGTCGAGCGCTGTGACGTCGATGATGACGCCCCGCGAGCGATAGCGGCCCACCTGCTCGACGAGAGCATCGCGCAACTGCACGATGTCGGCATCGGTGAGGGCCGATTGAATCGTCGCGATGAGGTAGGGACCTTGCTTCAGAATGGGAACTTGCAACGGAAATTCCTCCCGCCCCGCCCTCCGTCCATTCAGGCGGGCATGGGCTCGGCGATGGGAACGACTTTGTAGCCGAGCAGACGCTCGGCTTCCTCGATGCCCCCCTGCAGGTCGCCGACGGTGTTCATCTTCCCGAGATCCACGCCGATGTTCACGAGGGTCTGCGCGATCTCGGGCGAAAGGCCCGTGACGATGACCCGCGCACCGAGGAGTCGAGCGGCTTCGACCGTGAGCACGAGGTGGTTCGCCACCGTCGCATCCATTGCGGCCACGCCTGTGATGTCGATGACCACGAGCTTCGCGCGGTTGGCGCGGACTCCGCGGAGAAGCTGCTCGGTGAGCTGGCGCGCCCGGAGCGGGTCGATGAGACCGATGATGGGAAGGATGAGCAGCCGCTCGCGCACCTGCAACACGGGCGTCGAAAGCTCGCGGATGGCCTCCTGCTGCTGTCGGATGATGCGCTCGCGTTCGCGAACGAATCCCACGGCCACGGTGATCGCGATGGCATTCGCCGCCGGCTCGTATGCGTCGAGCACCGCGTTGAGGAGTCGGGAATCCGCGTGGTACTTCGAGAACAGGGAGCGCGCGAGGACGTCGCGCAGCAGGAGCACGATGCCGACGACCTCGTGGGTCTCAACGCCTCGCGGGATGATGCGCTCGGACAAATTCTGGGCGTAGGCCTGAAGGGCCTCGAGCGTTCGGGTCTCGAGCGCCTCGACATAGCTGTCGTAGACGGATGTCGCTTCCGCGAAGATCTCGTCCTTGGACATGGCCGTGAGCAGCCGCCCCTCGGTGATGCGCCGGATCCACTCCTCGCGCAACTGCGTACGGTTTTCCCCGAGATGCGCGACCAGCTCGCGGAGGAGAGCGGCGGTCGATTCGGACGCGGTCTTCGATTCGGCGCGCAATTCTGCGATCCCCATGAGCTCGTGACCTCCTTCCAAGGGCGGAATCACGCGGCCCCTACGGACTCGATCCCGCATATGGGAACGATACACCCGGCAGAAGGTATGTTCCACTCTCGCGGGTGAGAGCGCGCTCCTGGGCGGGCTCGGCCCCGGCGCGCCGATGCTCCGGCCGGCGCCCCGAACTCGTTCGAGGGGCGGGGCTTGGAACCGCGCCCCGGCGTCGATCAGGGACTCTCCGGGGACCGGGCGAACCCCGATGGGTCTCGCGGCCCGCTCCGTGAAGCACCGGACCGTGTGTCGATCTCGATGGGTTGAACACCCAGTATGCAAATCCGGGAAACACCCCATTTTCAGCTGTGCCGACCGGGTGCGTCGGGGGATGCCCCCAAACCGTTTCCGGGCTTCTCCTGATTGCGGCGCGTGGGACGCTGCGCCACGCTGGCCCTCGAGACTCGCTGGCCAACCCACACCACGCCGAAGGGAGATCCTGCGGAACGAGCGTGGCGCCGTCGCAGTCCGTGTGTGGGTGTCGGAGCTGCGGAGGGACCCGCGGTACTTTGCGGGCGTCGATCAGGGACGTCGCTGGCGCCGGCAACAGTCTCGCCCGTCGCCGCGCACGGCTGTGCGGCGCGTCACTCGCAGGCGCCGCGAGCAGCCGGGTCCTCGGCGCCCAAGGCGCAGGGAGGATCACCCGGGCGGGCGGGTCCGGCATCCTGGCCGCGTGATCTTCCCGGGGTGTCGTCCCTCGACTTCAAAGGCGCCGCGGATTGCGCAGCGAGTCCCCCGCCCCTTCCCCGGCCCGCGTCGGAATCGGGCCGGGGCTGACTGCCGCCCCGGGGGGGTGATGGGGCGGGCGCTGGAGTCGCGGACGGCTTCAGCAGCACTGCGACCTTGGTCGATCCGCCGCGACGCAAGTCGTCCAGGGCGCGAACCAAGCTTGCCGAATCCACGCCGGTCACGCTGGCGACCAGAAGCGTCGCGTCGGCCATACCCGAGAGCATCGCTGCGAGGCCTGTGCTCGTGACCGTCGGAGCTTCGATCAGGACGAGATGGAAGCGGCGAGCGAGCTGGCGCAAGAGGAGCTCGAGCGGAAGGCGGAGCGCATGGGTGAGTGATCCTCCTCCCCCGGCGGTGATTCGCTTGAGGTTGGGAAGCGGAGTGTCGATCAAGTGTCTCTCGATCTGATCAGCGAGATACGGATGCGGGGGCAGGTTCCGGAGCCGCTCCCCGATCAGATCGGCCAGACCGCTCACGGGTCCATCGCGATCCTGGAGGTGCAAAGATGTGCACTCCGTGAACCGGCACTCGGGACGGCTCGCCAACAGCGTGTGAACGATGCGCTCGCGGACGGGCGCGACGTGCTCCGGCTCCGCCGCGTCCCCGTGGCGCCCCGGAACGGGACAATCGATGGCCTGGATCGACCCACGGACGAAGCGTACGAGGATGGCATGCTCCTCCTCGTGCACCAGCAGATCTCCGCTCCGTCGCTGCGCTTCCAAGATCTCCAGCCAGTCACCAAGCCCAAACTTCGCCGTCCGCTCGTTCGCGAGTTCGCACAGATAGGCTTCGTTGATCAGCTCCCAAAGGCCCGGCCGGACCGGTATGCCGCGAAGGCGGTCGATGTCCGGTCGCAGAGGGCTCGCCTGCACGATCAAGACGCTGTCGGGCTCACCGCTGGCCAGCGCCGTCGCGGTCGCCTGAGCGAGCTCGGCGGACCCATGCGCGGCACGCGGCCAGGCGCCGCCCGTCAGGGTCGGGACGCCCAGCGCGAGACGGCTGTCTTCGGGAACGCTCGTGATGAGAATCTTTCGCAGCCCGTTCTCGGCGAACGCGCGCAGAACGGAAGTCGCCACCGACACGAAGGATTCGAGCGGTGGCGCTGTCGTCACTTGCATGACCAATCTTCTTCCCGCTTCTTGCGAGACTGAAGCCTCCATTCCCTGGGTGCTGGGGCACCATTTACACTCGCGCTCCCGGGCTCGCGCATCAACGAGGAGAATTCCCGAATTCGACACCGGGGAGGAACCCGGAACGGATCGGGGGTGAGGCCACCCTCGCCGCCATGCCGCGTTCGGTCACTGGCTCCCGCTCTTCTTTCCACAAAGCGCCAGCCAGCAACCGGCCCCGTGCACGGCAATGAGGACCGCTGCGAGCGTCCCGGCGGACGCAACTGCGACGAAGGAAGCTTGCCCCGATGCGACATGCGCGTACGCGTTCTGGGCGGCCCCGGAACGCAGCCATTCCCTCGCCACCCGGCAGGCAAGCGCCCTGTGAAGGCCCCATGACTCCACCCAAAGAGCGAAGACGATCATGGACGCGATCGCCGAAGGCCGAGTGGCCGTCCTCCATCCCGATGGACCCGTCCGTTTGCAGGCCGTGGTCCACAGGGCGTGCGCGGGCATGAGCGAGGCCAGCAACAAGTAGAAGAGACCGCCGATCCCCG
>VBOS01000209.1 GCA_005893185.1 Candidatus Eiseniibacteriota bacterium | reverse complement strand
ACCACGCGGCGCGAGAGGTTAGCGTAGCCGCCGACCGGGCTCGGAGGGGCCGGAAGCGCAATGACTCGTCCGCCTGCCTGGGCTTCGTTGGCTCTGCTCGCGTGCTGCGTGCTGGCCGCGCGGCACGCTCGCGCGTCTCGCTCCGCCCCGGCGCCCGATGCCGACTCCCTCTACCACCGCGCCATCGAGCAGCTGTCCCGCGGAACTCCGGACGATCGGCGTCTCGCCCTGCGGGATCTCTCGGAAGCCGCCCGCGCGGCGGGCGCGCGTGCCGAGATCCTGAACGCGGTGGCGCGAGCCTACACCGCGATGGGGGAGCACGAACGCGCCCGGGCCTGCCTCGATCAGGTCACGCGGCTCGCTCCCGACGACGCGGACTCCCAGCTCCAGCTCGGTCTGCTCTGGAAATGGGAATGGCTCGCGTCCCTCGAGTCATCTTCTTATGGCAGGGCGATCGAGCACCTGTTGCGCTCCGCCAGGCTGGCGCCCTCGAGCCTCGAACCGCGGCTCGCCCTCACGGCGCTGGCCCTTGCCCGTAACAACGTGCCCTTCGCTCTGACCGCCGCGCAAAGCGCCGTGGTCTGCGATCGCGGTGCGGCCGAGGCGGCGTTGGCGCTCGCATGCGCATCTTACCGGGCCGGCGAGCTGGCGCGCGCCGACAGCGCCATGCGTGCCGCCCTACCGCGCTTGCCCGCCGCGCTGCGACCGCGTTTCACCGATCTGGCGGGAATCCGCGCGAGCGCCCGCGCGGTGCCTCGATCCGCCGAGGAGGCCGACAGCGTTGCGACCTCGTTCTGGGAAGACAAGGACCCCGACCTCACCACCGCGGAGAACGAGGCCGAGCTCGATTTCTTCGCCCGGGTTGCCCACGCCGTTCTCCTGTTCCGCGAAGCGGGAGGCGTGCGATGGGACATGCGGGCCGAGCTGTTCGCGCGCTACGGCGTGCCGGCCACGATTCAGCTGCCTCCGCCTCCCTCAGGCGACCAGGACGTGTTTTCCTACTTGTCGCTCGCCCCCATGCTCCAGGGAGGCATCATGCTGGATCCTCGCAGCCAATGGGGCGATCACATCGGCTTTCCGTTCCACATGCAGACGTGGATCTACCCCGAGCTGGGCTTGTTCGTAGATCTGTGGGACCGCTCGCTCGACCAGTCGTACGTGCTCCCGGTCGCCCACTTCCACGATGCCGACCCCACGGCCGGAGCCCCGGCGAATGGCCGCCCGGCCCGACCTGCTGGCGCTACAGGGTGGCCTCGGCGTCTATCGGGCGCTGCCGCCGGGCGTATCGTCCATGCCGGCTCGCGCTGCGATGGCGCGGTTCCCCTCGGACCAGGGAACGCGGTTGGTGGCTCACGTGGAAACCGAGGGCAGCCCCACCGACTCGCTGTGGGGATCGTGGGCGGTCGTCGGGGCGAACGGACACGTGTTGGCTCGCACCCGCTGCGAGCTCAGCATCTCGGCCTGCGACCCAACTGGCCGGCGCGTCGCCCAGTTCGACGCCGTTGTGCCGCCCGGCGACTATCGCGTGCACATCGCAGTCGAAGACCGCCGCGGTCACCGCGGAGTCGTCCGGCTCGAGAGCAGCGTCGGGCCCCCCGAGCTGGGTTTCGCATTGAGCGATCTCGTGATGGTGTGCGGTACCTTGCCCGGGACCCCCCTCTCCGTCTACTTCGAGGTCGGGCATCTTGCCGTCGGCACGGATGGGCGCTCGCATTTCCGCTATCGGTATGTGGTGCGCGGCGTCGCGCAGGAGGGACAACCAGGGCCGCGTGCGCAGCCGGCATTCGAAGCGACGCGGGAGGAGGAAAACGCCGGTCCGTTCCGCCGCCAGTTCGTGAGCGCCCCGATCCAGGCTCTGGCCCCGGGGCTCTACGAGTTCGAGATCGATGTCCTCGACCTGGGATCTGGCGCGACCGCGAAGCGGGCGGTCCGATTCGTGAAGGAGTGAGAAGGCCCGGGCGGACGCCCCCCGCGGCGCGGGAGCCCATGCTCGGCGCGCCGATCCAGTCGCTACCTGACGGCTCCCACTCCGGCCTCGCGGCCCCGCGCTGCGACGGCTCGCGAATCCGAGTCCTGCTCGTCGTCATCGCGGTCCCGCTTCCCGGCCCGGGCCACCAGCTCGGAGAACGTCTGCGTGATCTCCTGCGCCGAGAAGAGCTCGCTGTGCCCGTATCGGGGGAATGATCTCTGGACCAGCAGGTCCCTGTGGCCCCGCCGCGCGACGCGCTCGCGGTAGCGGGCCTCGTTGAACCCGTTCACCACCGGGTCGCGCTCGTTGTAGACCGTCATCATCGGAATCCTCAAGCGGCCCGAGGGCTCGTAGTAGTCGTCGAGGAACTCCTGGGCCTCGCGTGTCGAGCGATAGCGGGCGACGCGGGCGTTGAGGTCGGCCAGCACAGGCGCAGGCAATGGACCGGAGTAGGTCACCCTCGAGTTGTCGAAGAAGGAGTCCCCGTGGGTCCGGCGCAGCAGGTCGTCGAGCTCGATGAAATGGAGCGCGAGCGCCTGCGCGATCGAGGTCACCAGCTCCTGGCCGTTGGCGAAGGGAACGGGCGTCTGCACCAACTGGCTGATGATCGCCGCGCCCTGGGGGTTCGCGATCATGGCCTGCACCGCCGGGCCGATCACGTCCCGCTCGAGGTTCAGCCCTGCCGGAATGTGGAGGAAGTCGCCCGGCAGGACGTCGCGATAGTAGACGTCGAATAGCACCCGGATGTGGGCGATGTAATCGACGAGTCCGCGCGTGCCTCCGATCAGACCGCTCACCGTGAGCAAGCCGTCGTAGTGCTCGGGGTCGTCCTCCGCCAGCGCGACCGCGATCACCCCGCCCATCGATGTGCCGATCAGGAAGGTCCGCCGCGGTCGCCCCAGCCGGTCGGCGAAGAGCTCTTCGACTCGCTCCGTCTGCCGGATGCCGTCCTTGATCGCCAAGCCGTTCTCCGAAAAGCTCGAGTACGCGACGCCGAAGCCCATTCCCAGGAGCTGGTCGCGGAGATTGTCGATCGGGGGAAGATGAATGGGATCGCCCGGAGCGGTGTAGCCGTGCGCGTAGAGCACGAGAGCGCCGTTCCAGCGGTCGGGACGGTACAGCGCAAACTGCGCGCCGGAGCGCGTGCTCCCGATGATCTGGGCGGCGTCGCTCGTCCGTGACACGCGCAATGCCTGGACGGGATCGCGGGCCGCGATGTCGCTC
>VBOS01000213.1 GCA_005893185.1 Candidatus Eiseniibacteriota bacterium | reverse complement strand
AGCTGCACCGAGCTGAACCGCCGTCTGGAATCGGCCTGGGAAGGCTGGTCCCGGGCCCCCAATCGGCCCTACGCCGGGCCGACGGGCGTATGCGAGTACTACAACGTGAGCTGGTTCAAGTCGCTGCCCCTGGTGTTCCCGCACGTGATGGCGCGGGACATCGCAGACGATCGCGCAGCGGGCGCCCGGCTCTTCTGCTACATGCACGCGCCGACGTCGCGGTGGGGCACGTGGCGGCTCAACCACCTGGTGATGTCCGAGTCGCTGTGGTCGCCGGTCGTGAACGTCGACTCCCTGCTGACCGATTACTGCGCCCGCGCGTTCCCCCACGCCGCGGTCGAGATGACGGGCTTCTACCGGGCGCTCGAAGCCGCGAGCGCCAACATCTTCGCGGTCGAGATGGCAGTGGGCGGCGTGTTCGCCGTTCCGGGTGTGCCAGCCGGCCGCCTCGCGGCGCGCGCGATGCGGCTGCTCGTGATGGCCCACCTGCCCTACGAGCCGGTGTCCCGGACGGCGAACGCGGCGCCCGCCTGGACCGAGATCATGGCGGCCACAGACGCGGCCCGTGATGCGCTCGACCGTGCGCGCCGCGCGCCGCTCGATCCGGGCGAGGCCGAGCGCGTAGCTGACGACGCGGAGCGCTTCCGCTACGGCGAGCTGACGTTCGGGCTCTACGACCGGCTGCTGCGGCTGGCGCTCGCGGATCGCGGCGAGGCCGGGGAGGACGTGGCAGCCATGCTGGCGCAGGCGGATTCGCTCGCCGCCGAGCTGCGCGCGATCCGGGAGCTGGTGCAGGTCGCGGGCGCGCACGCGGACGCATCCGACGGTCTCGAGGCGAGCCACGTGGGGCCCGCGCTCGAGTACTTCCACGCGCGGTTCGGAAACGCGATGCGCCGGTAGGCTCCGTTTGAAAACGCCCGATGGCTGCGTTGCGCGGTCGGCTCCTCGCTCCAAAGTGGCCTGAAGGCCACATTTCCGCTCGTCGCTCGACCGCGACGCCTTGCCCTCGGGCGTTTTCAAACGGAGCCTTGCCACGGCACCATCGCCGGAGGATTCCGCTTAGGCCTAAGCTCGGGCGGGGCGAGGACCCGGGTTGAGCGAGCACAGCGCGCTGACTATCATGCGTCCTTCCCGAATTCGCCCCGGAGACCCCATGTCCGCGGATTTTCTCGCTTTCGGGCCGCATCCCGACGACGCCGAGATCGGCGCCGGGGGCCTGCTGCGCAAGATGAAGAAGCGCGGGCACACGACCGGCATCGTCGACATGACGACCGGCGACATGGGCTGGGGCACGCCCGAGCTGCGCTCCGAGGAGAGCGCGAACGCGGCGAAGATCCTTCAGCTCGACGCGAGAGAGAACCTCGACCTCGGTGATTGCCGGATCGAGGACACGTTCGAGAACCGCTGCAAGGTGGCGGCGATGATCCGCAAGCACCGCCCGCAGATCGTGCTCTCGCCTTACTACATGCTCCCGATCGGCCGCGGCCTCGGGCACAACGACCACTACAAGACCGGGCAGATCGTGGCGAACGCATTCAACCTCGCGCATTTGCGCAAGGCGCCGGTCGCAGGCGAGGCATTTCAGGCGAGGGCGATCTTCTTCTACTTCCTGCCGCCCGGGCTGCCCCCCACGTTCGTCGTGGACATCACCCAGGAGTTCGACGACTGGATGGCGGCCCTCGACTGCCACAAGAGCCAGTTCTACAATGCGGAGAAGCCGCGCCCGGCGCAGCTCCCCCAGGTGCGAGACCTGTTCGCGACCTTCGCCAGCTACTGGGGCTGGCAGATCGGCGTGAAGTACGCCCAGGCTTATCTCTCGACGTCGCCGCTCAACGTCGGAGATCCGCTGATGCTGGTGAAGGACGTGGTGCCGCGGCCCTGACCGTCGTGCGCCAAGCTCCGTTCGCGAACGCACGGGGAGGCCGCGTGGGGAGGTGGGCGTTGAGCGCTGGCGGTGGGGTGGCGGCGGCCGGGGCGACGGGCCCCGCCGGCGAACGCCGCTTGCCTGCGCGCTCGCGAACCGGCCGGATGATGCTACGCCTCACAGCGCTCGCGCTGGCCGCGGGGTTGGCGCTCGGATGCGCGGCGCCGCTCCTGGCGGACAATCTCGACGCAAGCATGGAGAAGCTGGGAGACGAGTTCCTCGACGGCTGGCTCACGCGCCGCCCGCACATCGCGACCCGGCTCGGCCTGCACGGCTGGGACAGCAAGCTGGTCCCCGTCACAGCCGCCTCCGTCGCATCCGACCTCCGGTGGCTCGATGGCATGCGGGCGCGGCTCGCAGCCATCCCGCTCTCCGACCTGTCGTTCGAGCGCGCCCAGGAGCACGACCTGGAGCGGAACCCGGACGCCTACCTCGACATCGTCGCCGGATCGGTGCTCGCTGTGCTCGAGCGCGACTTCGCATCGCCCTGCGAACGGGTTGTGCTCGCCAGCCGGCGCCTCAAGCTCGTGCCCGAGGTGCTGCGAGCTGCGCGCGTCAACCTCAAGCACCCGCCGCGGCTCTTCGTCGAGGTCGCGATCTCGGAGTTCACTGGCGCGCTCGATTTCTACCGCAAGACGATCCCGGCCCTGACCACGGAGTGCCGCGAGCCGCTGCTCCACGCCGACCTCGCAGAGGCCGACTCCATGGCCGTGCACGCCGTCGAGGAGTTCCTCGCCGAGCTGCGCGAGGATGTCCTGCCGCAAGCTGCGGAGGATTTCGCGCTGGGGCGGGATCTGCTCCAGCGCCGCCTCGCCGCCACCGAGCTGGAGTCCGCGCCTGTCGAATCGCTGCTCGCGGCCGGGTGGGCTGCGCTGGAGGAGACCCGCGGGCGCATGGCAGCCGTCTCCGAGCGCATCGCTCCCGGGGCCGGGATCGCCGCCGCGCTCGACTCGCTGCGCCGCGACGCGCCGGCGGAGAGCACGCTCGTGCCCTTCATGGCCTCGCAGCTCGACACGATCCGCGCGTTCCTGCGCGCCCACGCGATCCTCACGATGCCGGACGCCGAGAACCTCACGGTTCGGGAGACACCGCCCTTCCGCCGCAGCCTCACCTTCGCCTCGATGGACGCGCCGGGCGTGTGGGAGCGCCGCACCACCCGGGCCTATCTCAACGTCACGCCGGCCGATCCCGGATGGAGCGAGCCGCAGCGGCTCGACCATCTCGCGTTCTTCAACCGCTCGGGCGCGCAGATCGTTGCGATCCACGAGGCGCTCCCCGGCCACTACTACCAGTTCCTGGCGCTCCAGCACGTGCCGTCGCGGCTGCGCCAGGCGCTGCGCAGCACAGCCAACGCCGAGGGCTGGGCGCACTACTGCGAGCAGATGATGGTGGAGGAGGGCTTCGGGTCAGGCGATCCCAGGATCGAGCTGGCCCAGCTCGACCTGGCGCTGCAGCGCATCGGCCGCCTGATCGCCGCGATCTCGCTTCATACCGGCCGCATGACGCTCGCGGACGCGAGCCGGATGTTCGAGGAGCGCTGCTTCATGGCGCCCGTGAACGCCGCGCGCGAGGCGCGCCGGGGCGCAGCCGACCCCGGGTACCTCGCCTACACGCTCGGCAAGTGGCGCATTCTCGAGCTCCGGGACGATGCGCGCAGCTTGCTGGGCCCTGCGTTCTCGCTGCGCGAGTTCCACGACGTGCTGCTGCGCCAGGGCGGCGTCCCGCTGCCGCTCGCGCGCGACGGCGTGCTGCGCGAGCTCGCGCGCCGTCACCACGCCGCCACCGGGACCGAGCGGTGAACCCGCGTTTCGCCGGGCGCTATCGTCTGCTCAAGGCCCTCGGCCGCGGCGGCATGGGCGAGGTGTTCCTGGCGCTCGATCTCACCACCGGCACCGAGTGCGCGCTCAAGCGGCTCAAGCCGCGCGGATCCTTCGACCTGCCGGACCTGCGCCGCGAGTTCGACGCGCTCACCCGCGTCCGGCACCCGGCGGTGGTCGCGGCCCTGGAGCTGGGGCTCGACGAGGTCGGGGCGCCGTTCTACACGATGGAGTACGTGCCCGGCCGCACCGCAGACGCCGCGCTCGCGCGCGGCGACTGGGCGGCGGCGCACGGCCTCGAGGCCCTGCATCCCGCGGGCGTTGTGCACGGCGACCTCAAGCCCTCCAACCTGCTGGTGATCCCGGGCCCCGCCCCGGGCGCCCGGCCGGCGGCCGTGCGGATGCTCGACTTCGGGCTCGCAGCGCTCTTCGGCGCGGACAACGTCGGCCATCACGGCACGCCCGGCTTCGCGGCACCCGAGGTGGTGCGCGGCGAGGCCGCGAGCCCGGCCTCCGACCTCTACGGGCTCGGCTCGACGCTCTACGCGCTGGCCGCCGGCCGCCAGCCCTTCGGCGAGGGGCGCCCGTCCTCCGTGCTCAGGCGCCAGCGGGCCGGCCCGCTTCCCGCGCGGCTGCTGGAGGAGGCCGGCGCTCCGCCTGCGCTCACGCGGCTCATCCTGCGGATGCTCTCGCCCGAGATCGACGAGCGCCCGCGCGACGCGCACGAGGTGCGACGCGAGCTGGAGCGCATCCATCCCGCGGCCGCCCGGCCGCTCGCCGAGCGCATGCAGGCCGAGCTGGTGCTGGGCCGCGAGCGCGAGATCGCGCGGCTGGCGGCCGAGGGGCCGGCCGCGGCCTCACGAGCGCGCGTGACCGTGCTGCGCGGCGAGCCGGGAGCCGGGAAGTCGGCGCTGCTCTCGACGCTGGCGGCACGCGCGGCTCTCGCGGGCAAGGGCGTTGTGATGCTGTCGTGCGCGGGTGACGCAGCGTCGGGGATCCTCGCCCTCGCGCGCCGGCTCGCGGTCGAAGCGGGGAGCGGGACGGGTGGAGCCGCCCCGACCGAAGCTGTGCGGGAGATGCTCGCATGCGAGACGGACACTCTCAGCGAGAAGGACGTGG
>VBOS01000211.1 GCA_005893185.1 Candidatus Eiseniibacteriota bacterium | reverse complement strand
TGTCGGAGCCGCCGCGGCCCAGCGTCGTGATCTCCTTGGTGCGCGGCGAGACGCCCTGGAAGCCGGCCACGATCACCACCCGCACGTGCGAAAGCTCGGCGCGGATGCGCTCAGGTCTAACCTCGACGATGCGGGCCGCGCTGTGCGCGCCGTCGGTGAGGATGCCGCTCTGCGAGCCGGTGAACGAGATCGCCTCGACCCCGAGATCGTGGAGCGCCATCGCGAGCAGCGCCATGGCCACGCGCTCGCCGGTGGTGAGCAGCATGTCCAGCTCGCGGCGGCTGGGCCGCTCCGCGACCTGGCGCGCGAGCGCGATCAGCTGGTCGGTGGTCTGCCCCATGGCCGAGACCACGACCACCGTGTCGTGCCCGGCTGCGCGCGCGGCCGCCACCCGGCGCGCCACCGCGCGGATGCGCTCGGGACCGTCCACCGAGGTGCCGCCGTACTTCTGGACCAGCAGGCTCACGCGCGAGTTATAAGAGGTTGCGCGCCGCCGTGCACGCACTTTTCGGCGCCGGCGCATCGAGCGACGCATGCAGCGCCGCCATTCCTTGACGCTCCGCGCGGGGCGTCGGTATAGTCCGCCGCGCTTCTTCTCATGCGGAAGTAGCTCAGACCGGTAGAGCGCCACCTTGCCAAGGTGGATGTCGCGGGTTCAAATCCCGTCTTCCGCTCCATGCTTGGGGGCCGGCCGCGGGTCGGCCCCATTCCCTATCCCGCCGAGGTGGTCCTGAGCCCACGGACAGCCGACCGCGCAGCCGCCGTCGAGCGCGCCGTTGCCGAGCTGATTCAGGCTCTGGGGCTCGACCCGGCCGCGGAGCCCGAGCTGCGCAAGACGCCGGAGCGCGTGGCGAAGCTCTACGCCGAGGTTTTCGGCGGGCTCGATCCCGGTTCCGAGCCCGATCTCGAGACGTTCCCGCACGCGTCCCAGGGCGATGAGCTGGTCGTGGTGCGCGACATCCCGTTCTACTCGATCTGCGTCCATCACCTCGTTCCCTTCTTCGGACGCGCGCTCGTGGCCTACGTGCCGGCCCAGAAGCTGATCGGCATCAGCGGCCCGGCGCGGCTCGTGGATTTCTACGCCCGCCGCCCGCAGCTCCAGGAGCGCATGGGGAAC
>VBOS01000210.1 GCA_005893185.1 Candidatus Eiseniibacteriota bacterium | reverse complement strand
CGCCTCCACCGGCGCGGGCTGGGTGGTGCCTGTGCGCGTGCGCGTCACCGACGGCGAGGGCTTCGCGCTGCCCGATTCGCTCGCGCTCCGGCTCACGGCCGTGCGCGGCGCGGGCGTCGCTCCCGCCGAGACGCTGGTCACGGCCGCGGATGGCGTGGCCTGGGGCTACCTCTTCTGCCCGCGATCGGCGTCGGGCGCGGCACCCAAGGCGACGGTCGCGCTGGCCGCGCGGGTCACAGGGCACGCGGCGGCGCACGGGGCCGCGCCTCTCACCATCGACCTGCGCAAGGCCGTGCGCACAGCCACCAAGGGCGCGTGGTCGGGAATGGTGCTCGCGATGCCGGATGCGAGGCCGGTCGTGAACGCGCCGGCGATGCGCGCGGCCAGGAACGGCGCCGGGATCTCGTCGAAGATCGTGTCGGCCGGCCCGCCGCGAGCGCGCGATGCGACGAAGCTCTCGACCACCGGCACGCGGCGCGCGAAGAAGTGTCCCAGGCCGATCAGCAGCGCTTCGGCCTCGAGCCGTTCCTTCGCGGCCAGCGCCAGCCGCGCCTCGACGTCCGGATCGGTGATGTACGAGGCCTCGGTCAAGATGCCGGGCGGCGCGCTGTTGCGCAGCACGAAGTAGTTTCCGGGGAGCAGCCGTTGCGTCTCGATCCCGAGGTTGCGGACCAGCGAACGATGCACGTCCTGCGCGGCATCGAGCGACGGGCCCTGGTCGCCGAGCTTGTAGTAGGTCTGGGTCTCGTTCACGTCGTGAGCGCCGCGCGCGTCCGCGTTGTGGTGGATCGAGAGGAAGAGATCGGGACGGAACGCGTTCGCGCGCCGCATGCGCTCCGTCAGGTCGCCGCGCAGCGTGCTGTCGGCTGGCGTGAGGTAGTCGCGGTCGTCGGTGCGCGTCATCAGGACCTGGACGCCGCGGGATTCGAGCAGCCCGCGCAGGAAGAGGGCCACGCCCAGGTTGACCTCGGCCTCGGTCAGCCCTTTCACGCCCAGCGCGCCGCGGAAGAGCCCGCCGTGCCCGGGATCGAGCACCACTCGCTTGCCGGAAAGAACGCTCGAGTCCGCGGCCGACAAGTCGTCCACGCGGCCCTCGTAGCCCGGCTTGGGTCGGGAGGCTCCGGTGGCCAGAGGTGGGGCCGGGGGAGGAGAGACGCGATGCCGCACGCAACCCGATCCGATGGCGGCCGCGGCAAGGAGAATGCCGGCGGCGGCGCGGCGCGTCCATGCGCGCGAAGCGGGCCTCATGCCGGCGCACTGTAGCCGGACGAGCAGGCGCGCGCCACCCTAGGAGGCGAACTCAGAATCCGGTGGCGGGCGGGCGGCTTGTGGCCGATTTCCTTGGGTGCCGGGGCCGCCTTCTCCGAGCCCACGATTCCCAGACACAGGTTCGCGAACCCGCAAGCGACCGACAGGGAATGTTGTCGCGATCCTGTCGATGCTCGGGCGGCACGCGGCGCAACGGGCCTGTCCCGTTCGTGGAGGGTTCACATTAGGATGGAGAGCATGCGCAGATTCCTCGAGGCATGCGGACTCGTGATCGGCACGCTCCTCGCAGCCGCTCCGTCGGCCGCGCCGGCCGAGCCCACCGCCGCTCCGCCTGCGGCCAGCCCGCCCGCGCCCGGCGCCCCATCCGCCACCGTGCGCGGTCGCGTCACGGATGCGCAGTCGAAGGAGCCCATCGGCCAGGCCGACCTCGTCATCGTACGGACGCGCCTGCATGCCTACGCCGAGGACGACGGACGCTTCGTGCTCGAGCACGTCCCGGCGGGCCCATGCACCCTCAGCGTCACGCACATGGGCTACGCGCCGCTGCGCCGCGAGCTGACGATCGTCGAGGGCGTGGAGACGCGGCTCGACCTCCAGCTCACGCGCAACGCGGTCAAGCTCGAGGAGATCACGGTGACGCCCGGCAGCTTCTCGTTCATGGGGCAGGGCACGGGCACGCGGCAGACGATGTCGCGCGAGGACGTCCAGGCGGTGCCGCAGATCGGCGAGGACATGTTCCGCGCGGTGAACCGCCTGCCCGGACTTGCGTCGAACGACTACGCCGCGCACTTCGGCATCCGCGGCGGGCGGCACGACGAGACGCTCATCCTGCTCGATGGTCTCCAGCTCTACGAGCCCTACCATCTCAAGGACTTCAACGAAGGCGCGATCAGCATCATCGACGCCGAGACCATCGAGGGCGTCCAGCTCATGACCGGCGGGTTCCCGGCGCGCTACGGCGACAAGCGTAGCGGCGTGTTCGACATCACATCGCGGACGCCCGAGCAGAATCGCACGTACTTCGACATGGGCGTGAGCATGATGAACACGCGCGCCATGGGCCGCGGCACCTTTTCCGACCACAAGGGTTCGTGGCTGGCTTTCGGCCGCGTCGGCTACATGGGCCCGAGCTACAAGCTCACCCCGAACCAGGAGCTGTCGCTCGAGCTGCAGCATGCGGGCGACCGCTATCTTTACGACATCGCGGCCACGACCGGATTCCTGGATACGATCAACACGCGCGAGAAGGCGGACACCAAGTATCAGAACAACTACCTGTGGATGACGCTGCGGTCCACGTTCGGCACGCGGACCACGGCGCGCACGATGTTCTTCGGGGACCTCGTCAAGCGCTCACGCGACGGCAGCGAGGGGCTGGCGGCGTTTCCGGACTCGGTCATCTACCACCTGAACAACGATCGCACGTTCGAGACGTTCGGCGTCGCCCAGGACTGGACCCACGGTTTCTCCGACCGCAACCTCGCGAGCCTCGGCATCGACTTCCGGCAGCAGCACAACGACGACAAGTACCAGAC
>VBOS01000212.1 GCA_005893185.1 Candidatus Eiseniibacteriota bacterium | reverse complement strand
ATCACGAACGACATCGTGTTGGGCAGAATGTGGAGCGCTAGGATGCGCAGCCGCGGCACGCCCAGCGCCTCGGCGGCGGCCACGAACTCCTGCCGCCGGATCGAGAGCACCATGCCGCGGATCACGCGCGCGAGGCCGGCCCAGCCGATGAAGGCCAGGATCGCGACGATCGCCAGGTAGACCTGCTGGCTCGGCAGCTCGACCGGGAACACGGCGCGCAGCGCGATGATGAGGTAGAGCCCGGGGATGCTGAGCAGCAGCTCGGTGCCGCGCATCACGAGGTTGTCGACCCAGCCGCCGAAGTAACCCGAGATGCCGCCCAGCAGGAGCCCCAGGGCGAACGAGATCGCGATCCCGACGAGCCCGACCGTGAGCGAGACCTGCGCGCCGAAGAGCAGGCGCGAGAGCACGTCGCGCCCGAACGGGTCGGCGCCCAGCAGGAACACGCGCCCCGGCGGGTCCACGCCGTAGAGGTGGCGGTCGGCCGGGATCAAGCCCAACAGGCGGTAGCGTTCGCCGCGCGTGAAGAAGCGCAAGGGCTCGACACGCGCGCGATCTTCCTGGAAGCGGAACTCGCCCGCGTTCTCGAGCGTGGTCGCGTACACGAACGGCGCGTGGAAGCGGCCGGCGGCATCGCGCATGTGGAGGCGCTGCGGCGGGTGGAAGAAGCGCTCGCGATCCATCGTTTCCTGGGCGTAGGGCGCCAGGAACGGGGCGAGCAGCGCGGTCGCGTAGAAGAGCGCCAGCAGCACGCCCCCCGCGATCCCGACCGGGCTCTTCCGGAACTGGCGCCAGAAGAGGCGGGCGGGCGTTGGCCGCGACACCGCACCGCGCGTCGGGGGAGGCGCTGCGCCCGCGGCGGAACCTCGCGCTCCAAGGACGGATACGCTTCTCTCCGGACCGTGCCGGTCAGTCATACGCGATCCGCGGGTCGGCCGCTGCGAGCAGCAGGTCGGCGACCAGGTTGCCGAGGATCAGCATGGTCGAGGCCATGAGCACGGCGCCCATCAGCAGATACTGGTCCTGCGCGAGAATGGCTTCGAGCGTGATCCGCCCGATCCCCGGCCACGAGAAGATGATCTCGGCCACGAACGAGCCGGAGACCAGGGCGCCGAGGGTGTAGCCGAACAGCGTGATGAGCGGGTTGAGCGCGTTGCGGAGGGCGTGCTTGAAGACCACCTGGCGCTCGCCAAGCCCCTTGGCGCGCGCGGTGGTCACGTATTCGAGCCTCAGAACGTCGAGCAGGCTGGCGCGCATCTGCCGCATGCGCGCGGCCAGGGGGATGAGCCCGACCACCAGAGCCGGCAGCGCGAGATGGCGCAGGAGGTCGAGCGCCTTGCCGGGTCCGTCGAGCTGGTCCCAGTCGAGCGAGTGCATGCCGCCCACCGGGAACCATCCGGTGCGCGCTGCGAACAGCAGCAGCAGCAGCCCCGAGAGCACCTCGGGCACCGAGAGCCACACGAACGCGCCGAACGACAGCACGCGGTCCACCCACGTGTGCTGCCGCACCGCAGCCCACACGCCGAGCGGGATCGCGAGCCCCCAGGTCACGATCGCGGCGGCCACGGCGAGCACCAGCGTGTTCGCGACACCCGCGCGCAGCACGGTGAACACCGGCTGGTGGCGCGAGAACGACTCGCCGAAGTCGCCGCGCAGCAGGTTCCCGATGTAGAGCAGGAACTGCACGTAGACCGGGCGGTCGAGGCCGAAGTTCCGCCGCATCGCCGCCAGCGTCTCGGGCGAGATCGCGGGATTCTCGGCCATGGTGTTGAGGAAGTCGCCGGGAGCGAGAGTGAGCAGCAGGAAGGTGAGCGCCGCGATCCCGAGCAGCAGCGGGACGATCTGCAGCAGGCGCTTGGCGACGTAGGTGCGCATGGCCCTCGGATGTCCGCCGGATCCGCTAGGGAAGCGGGCGGCACGCGAGGGCCCCGGCTCCGGTGCCCGCAGCTGCGCCGGCGGGCTGCGCCACCCGGATCACGTACGCGTGGCGCCGGGCTTCACGAACACCTGCTCGATGTTCCACAGAAGGCGGTGCGGGATCACGCTCGGCCGGACGTTTCCGAACTTGTTGCGCACCGGAAGCTTGAAGACCTGGGTCGGCAGCCAGACCAGGAAGCACTCCTGGTTGATGAGCTTCTGGATCTCGACCCACGCCGCCCGGCGCTTCGCGTAGTCGGTGGTCGTCAAGTTCTCCTCGACCAGCTCGTCGATGCGCGCCTCCGCCGCAGTTTCGGGCTTCGGCTGCTTCACGTTCCAGAAGTGGGTGAGCCCGCTCGAGCGCAGCGTGTTCTGGCCCTGCCCCACCGGGTCGGGCGGCACGCCGGCCTGCAGGCCGAGCAGGATCGCGTCGTACTGGAAGTCCTGCCGCAGGTTCGTCATGAGGGTGTTGAATTCCACCGGGGTCGGCAGGCAATCGATCCCGACGCGGGCGAGGTCGTCCTTGATCAGGTTCGCGATCGCCTTGCGAATGTTGTTGTCGCTGTTGGTCTTGAGCGTGAAGCGAATCGTGTGTCCCTCGGTATCCTCGAGCAGCCCGTCGCCGTTCCGGTCCTTCCATCCCAGGCTCGCGAGCAGCTGCTTCGCCTGCTCGGGGTCGTAGTCGTAGCCGCCGACCTCGGGCGTGTACCACATCTGGTTGCCGGCTGTGCCCGTGGACCAGTTCTTCACGGCGTCGCCGAAGAACGGCCCGCGGATGATCGCATCGCGGTCCACCGCCATCGAGACCGCGCGCCGGAAGATGGGGTTGCTGAACCACTTGAACTTGACCGCGTCCACGTAAGGCGCCCCGAGCTTCTTGCCCGCGCCCGGGTCGCGCACGTGGTTGAGGTTGAACCAGAAGAAGTTGGTTGTGAGCGCGGGGCCGACATCATAGAGCGTGTAGCCGCCGGCCTTCGCGCCGTCGGCGTAGGTCTTGTAGTCCTCGGGCTTCACCTGGTCGAGCGCGTCGAGATCGCCTGAGGTGAACTTGAGTGCCGCCGTGTTCTGGTCGGGTACGATCACGAACACCAGCTCGTCGAGGTAGGGAAGCCGCCGACCGCGCCCGTCCACACGGAACCAGTACGGGTTGGGCTCGAGAACGGTCTTCTCGTTCTGGACGAACTGCTTCACCCGCCACCCGCCGCTCGTCACCAGGCTTTCGGGCGCTGTGGTCACGGCGTAGGCGGAGGCGAACTCGCCGCGCCGGAAGGCGGGCTCGAGCACGTGCTTGGGCAGGATGCGAACCGACGACATCGTGCCCACCATGTTCGCGTAGGGCTTCGCGATCTTCGTGACGATCGTGTAGGAGTCCGGG
Organism: Candidatus Eiseniibacteriota bacterium; assembly: GCA_005893185.1. Classification (GTDB taxonomy): domain Bacteria; phylum Eisenbacteria; class RBG-16-71-46; order RBG-16-71-46; family RBG-16-71-46; genus WS-2. The sequence continues at coordinate 6,783 of VBOS01000212.1, read as the reverse complement.
GCCGAGACCTCGAAGTGCTTGCCGCCGATCGAGAGCAGGTCCTGCACGGCCGGGTGCAGCTTCTCGTCGTATGCGACCTCGAATGAGAACAGCACGTCCGCCGCCGTGAGCGGATGGCCGTCGGAGAAGCACAGGCCGTGCCGCATGTGCCAGGTGTAGGTGAGGCCGTCCGCGCTCATCTCGTAGGCCTTGGCGAGGCCGAAGGTATCGCGCGCCGCCGCGTTGTCGTAGTCCATGAGCGATGCCCACAACCGGTTGTTGACGTCGTTGGAGGACGTCTCGTTGGCCATCATGGCGTTGAATGTCTTGGGCGACGAGGTCTGTCCGATCACGAACCGGCCGCCATATGCGCCCAGCTCGGGGAGCGCAAGCGTCATCGTGTCGGCGGGGAGCGGACGCGTGTCGACGCGCGCCGTCCCGGCGGCGCCGGGCTTGCCGCCGCAGCCGGCGAGGGCGGATCCGAGAACCACGGCGAGCACTGCCTGCAAGCGGGTCTTCGACGGCACGATCTCCCTCCCCTTCGTCGAGTGTGAGCTAAAGAGGCTGCGGAGTATAGGAAGCCGATTCCAAAAGGGTCAACAAGCAAGCCCCCGCTTCAGCGTCGAAGCGGCGTGTTCCGGCGGGAAGCTCGGCCATGAGCGCGTCCGCCCAGCGCGCGAGCGGCGGATGAGGGCCGAGCATGGCCCCCGCGTGCGTGGCGGACGCCGCGAGCGCAGCGCGCACCGCCGCCTTCTCGGACTCCGCGACCGCGATGTAGTCGGCGAGCCGTTCGTGCCCCGCCCCGAGCAGCACGCTCCCCTGCTGAAGCAGCGCGCGCGCGCCGCGGCGCTGGGCGCTGCCGACCAGCTTCCGGCCGCCGAGCACGATCTCGTGCCGTGCAGTCGCGGCGAAGCAGGCGGCACATGAGAGATCGGGGCGGGTGCGGCGCCCGAGGTTCCCCGCCGCACGGTCCGGTGCCGCGAGCTCAGCGGGGACACCCAGGCGGAGGAGCGAGCGCAGGACGAGCGCAGATGCTCGCTCGTAGGCCTGGCTCAGGCTCCCGCCCCAGCGCGGATCGACGATCGAAGCTACGAGCGAGTAGGTCCACTCCTCGGCGTGAAAGATCGCGCGCCCGCCGGTGGGACGCACCGCCCAGGGCACGCCGTCGGCGCGGCAGCGGGCGAGATCGAGCGCCGCGGGCGGCCGCTGGGCGCGGCCGAGCGTGATGCCGTGGGGCTCGAACCGGAAGAGCCGCAGCACGGCCTCAGGGCCGGGCAGCACTTCGCGCGGCGCCTCACCCGGGGCGCCCGCCGGCCGGCCGCGCAGCGCAGCGTCTCCGTGCGCGGCCTCCCGCGTGGCGAGCAGCGCCGCGTCGCGCAGCATGTTCTCGTCCGGCGGGTGCGGACCGTCGCACCAGAGGATCATCTCAGCGCACGATCCCGAGCCAGTCCTCGAGCAGGAACTGGAAGCGCCCGATCAGGAGCGAAACACGCGACATCACGGTGTAGCCGTAGCCCGCGCCGAAGCCGACCATGAGGAACATGATCCCAATCCTGGAGGCCGCACCCAGGGCGCCCTTGTGCTCGCGGCTGAAGAAGAAGAACAGCAGCGACGTGACGAGCCCGATGGTGAACACGATCGCGTTCAGGCTGCTGCCGAGCTTGCCGGTCCAGAGCGGCTGCAGGCTGGCCCCGATCTGGGCCACCAGGTCGCCCTGCGCGAATCCGGTGGTCTGGAGGCCGGCGTAGATCCCGACGAGAACGGCGAGCGGCCAGCGCGAGAGCCATCCGATCCTGCCGAAGAGCCGGGTGAAGAGCAGCAGGCCGAGGAACGCAGGGATGAGCAGCCAACCCCGGTAGTCGCCGAGCTGGGCCGCGAACATCCCGGCCTGCTCGCCCGCGCCCTTGCCGGCGAAGGCCTTTCCAAGCGGCTCCATCAGGTTGGGGTAAATCACCGTCCAGAAGTTGAGGATGATGTAGTAGCCGGCCGAGACCCCGACGAACAGGTGCTCGGCGAACTTGTAGAAGGGGTTGTCCTTGTAGAGGAAGCTGAAGACGCAAAACGTGAGGAGCGCCCCGACCCAGATGCCGACCCCGTAGGCGGTGTTGAGCGCGGCGGGATGGAAGCTCACGCGACCGTCCTCCGGCTCTTCGTCCACTGGACGAGGTTGCCGAGCAGGATGCAGAGGGCGACGAAGTAGTGCGCGAGCGATTGCGCGTCCATGCCGCGCGTGGCGCTTCCCTTCTCGTGGCGGGCCTTCTCGTACTCGGCAGCACCGGCCATCCCGCCCAGCAGGCCGAGGAGCTGGTGCGATTGAAGATACGGATAGTACTCCGGGGCGCTCACGGCCGTGACGCCCGCCACCATCGGCAGGTGGAAGCGGGCCTGGACCTGCTGCACCCACTCCTTCGTCCCCGGGTAACCGGCCGAGATGTTGACCAGCATCGGGAAGCTCGAGTAGTCGCGCACCCCGTTCATGATCGGCATGGAGCGCGTGTCGTTCCCCTGATAGTCCCGGGGGAACGTGTTCACGATTCCCTGCCCCATCGCCAGCATCACCGCCTCGTCGCCCGCCTTGTAGCCGAGATTCACGAAGTCCACTCCGTACTTCCGGTCCGGATACTCCTTCTCGATGATCTGCCGCACCACCCGGTCCACGAGTCCGGGGCCCCCGGTCCACAGGACGGTGATGACGAGCTTGCACCGCTTGTCGAGCAGGTGCCGCAGGGCTGTGCGCGTCATCGGCACCATCTCCGGGATGCTGGCCGGGTCGTAGTCGCATGACATCAGCACCTTGGAGCCGTCGGGGATCGAGTCGACCGCCTTCACGAAGGCACCAGGAGCCCGACGGCGAGGAAGATCCAGCGCCGGTCGAGCTTCTCGAGGAAGGTCATCCTCTCACTCCTCCCCGCTCAAGTAGGTGCGCTCGATGCCGAGGATCACGCGCAGCCCGGTCGCCATCACCCCCAGAGCTGCTCCCATCAGAATCGCGCGTTTGGAGGCGTTCTGCGGAACATTCAGGATCCATTCCTGCAGGGCCTGCAGCCTCGCCCACTCCGGGAGCCAGGCGGTGAGCAAGTTGCTGAGCGGAACCCGCCCCAGCATCACGATGATCGCAGCGACCGCGAGCAGGCCGGCCTCGAGAGTGCGGATCCGGAAGGCGCGGAACGCGGCCGATGCGATGAAGAACGCGAGCAGGGCGAACATGGTCGCCGACATGTTCGCGTAGAGGTTGTCGTAGATCCACTTGGAGCTCGTCCCGGGGTTGAGGAAGCCCCGGCCTTCGACCGCCCCGATGACGACGGTGGCGATCAAAGTCACCACCAGCACCACCTTGTAGATCCAGCCCGGCTGACGCTTGTAGATCGCGTCGAAGTTGACCAGCAGCACGTTCACGCCACCCAGCACGAAGCCGAACGCGCTCACGATCTGATGGGGCACGAAGAACGACAGGATGATGAGCAGCCCGGCCGCGGCTGTGATGAAAAGCGGCACCTCGCGCTTCATGCCGGCCTCCTACCGCGGCACCATCCACTGGGCGAGCCAGTGGATGTGCGCGGTCTCGAGCGCGCAGCCGATCACGATGACCACGATCGCCACCACCTTGAGGAGATCGCCGCCCTTGAGGCTGCCGACCAGCTTCGGCTCCCCGGAGAGATAGGCGCTCGCGGCGTACAGCTCCTCCCCGATCAGGGTGTAATCGCATGCGACGACGAAGAACGGCAGCTGCGGGATGTTGGCGGTCCCCGCGACCTGGATGGCGCCCGTTGCGAAGCCGGTCTCAGCGAGCAGAAGCGATTCCGCGTAGAACGAGCCCATGAAGATGTGCGCCGCCGGGCGGTCGCGCATGATGATGCCGGTCACGGCCGCGACGTACGCGAACTGCTCGGGCGAGATGAAGCGCACGCTGCTGGGGTCGTACTGGTCGGGGCGTCCGGCGTGCAGGTAGCCGCTCTTCACCATCTCCTCGGCGATAGTGAACGGGATCGGGTAGCTGACCGGCACCGCGATCGGGGTCTCGTACTTGGCGGTGAGGCGCGCCACGCTCTCCAGGATCACGAGTCCGGCCACGGTCTGGATGTCGTTGATGTCGCGGATGCCGGGGATGAACAGCACCGGGCGGCCCATCTCGGTCGCGCGCCCCACGGCCTCCTCGATCGCGTCGATCCCCGGAATGCGGCGCACGAACGGCTTCTTCCCGGCCTGGGCCTGCGAGATGAAGTAGAGCACGAACGCGAAGAACATCGCGGTCGTGACCAGCACGCTCCAGCGGGTGGAGTTGAACCACTCGGATCTCGCCACCACCGGGCCCGTTACGCTGAGTGCCGGGGTCACGCCGCCGGGCCCTAAGGCCGTGACGCGATAGTAGTACTGCGTGTCGCGGCGCACGCCCTGGTCGGTCTTCTGGTGCGTTTCGGCGGCCACCGAGTCGACGAGGGTCCAGGGCCCGCCCGGAGCGGTGGCACGCTCGACGAAGTAGGCGGTGACCGGGTGGCTCGAGTCCGCGGGCGAGGCCTTCCACTCCAGCGCGATCGCGCGGCCCGCGTCGTTGGGAACGTCGCGCCACGTCAGACCCGAGGGCGGGAGCGGGGCATCCGAGAGCGCGGCGGCCGGGGCGATGGCGAGCAGCGCGGCAGCCAGCGCCGCAACCGGAACCACCGCCAGGGCGAAGGAAAGGAGCCCGTGCCGGAATCGCGCCCGCGTGCGGTCTGCGCGCGGCCCGTGCGCAGACTGGGCGCGCGGACACGCTCCGAGTGGCGGCAACCGTCCTCCCTGGGTTGCGAGTCACGATCCGCGGCCACCGGGGGCGCGCCGCGGCTTCACATGCAGCAGGAGCCGCCAAGCTAGAGCGCGGCGCGGGGGGCGTCAATGAGTTTTCGCGCGGCGGGAGCGGGCGTGCGAGCGGCCCCCGGGCGTGGAGCCGGGCCCTCCACTCGCGCCCTCAATCCGCGATCAATTCCACGTTCGCGCGCGGGATCACGGCGCGGGCGGCGTCGTCGGCGAACTCCACGACCAGCACGCGGGCGGCGGACTCGGTCTCGAGCGGCTGGAGCTCGCTCGGCAGCTCGACCACGCGGCCGATGCGGCCGAAGTGGAGAGGTCGGTCTCGCTCCCGGCGCCGCCGCCATCGCGTGGGATGATGATCTCCGGCCGCATGACGCCGGCGCGGATCTGAGTTGCGCCGCTCACCGAAGCACGCTCACCGCGATGCGCCTCGAGCAGCCGCCAGGTGCGGGCGGCCATCGGAATGCGGCCGAAGCCCTCTGTGAGCACGAGCGTGAAGCCCAGCTCCTCCGAGCCGGTGATGGCCACACCCAGGTCCCTGCCGAGGAGCTGGCGCAGGTCGCGGTCGTCGAAGCCGCCGGCCACAACGGCGGCGACGCCGATTTCCTTCGCGCGCATCAGGGTCGCGTACGATACACGCGAGCCTCCGACCACGACCTTGCCGCGGTGGGTGGGCTCGAGCTTCGCCACGGTCAGCTCTTGCTCGGGGCCGGCGGCCGCGATCGCCAGCTCGCCGTGCGTCTCGCCGCCCACGCCGAAGATGCCCTGCAGGAACGCGCCGCAGGTCTCGACGATCACGCCCTCCCCCGGGAGCACGTCGCTCACAACTCCGCGCACATAGGCATTCACCTCGACCGGCAGCGGCGGCTCGCGCAGGATGAGTTGGCCGCTCACAGGCGAGACGCTCTCGATCGTCCCGCCGGCGGGCGCCTGGATCGTGTTCTTCACGAGCCCGAACAGGCTCCTCCCCTGCGCGATCGGATCGCCCTTCCGCACCGCGCTCCCCACGGGCGCGAGCAGCGCCGAAGGAACGGCAGCGGGATCGAGCGAGAGCTGCGCGGCCACGTTCACGATCTGGACGTTGCCGGGCAGCTCGGTGCGCGCCACGATCGTGTCGGGCGCCACGTGATGCCCGACGCTCACGAGCACTTCGCCCTTGAGCGGCAGGCGCCGCTCGCGGCGCAGCACGGCGCGGTCGGTCACGCGCAAACCCGGCGTGTAGGCGTGTGCCATGGGTCAGCGCCGGGGCCGGATGGCGATGGGCCTTCCGGCATGCAGGCCGGGCGTTGAGGCCTGCGCCACGTCAGACCTCGCGGGGGTAGGCGCCGAGCGCGCGATTCCAGGCGCGCAGGCGCTCGATGCGGGCGGTGCGATCGGCCGGGAGCGCGAAGGGCTGCCGACCGCGCGCGTCCACGATCAGGCCGACGACGCCGCCCGGCACGGTGGCATCGAGGGGGCGTCCCTTCCCGGCGCCGAGGTCGAAGCCGCGCTCCGGTGTCGCCTCGATCCGTGCCACGCCGCTCTGCGGCAGCGGCATGAGGACCAGCTCGCCGTAGGGCACCGTCCGCGTCACGGGCGCGAGATCGGAGGCCGAGACCGTCACCCTCGTGCACGGCTGCCCGGGCTTCCCGGCGCCGACCGGCGCGAGCACGGCGCCGAGGCGGATCAGGCAGTCGCGCTCGAACACCTGGGTCGCCGCCTCCTCGTGCACGGTGGAGAGCACGCCGAGCTGCGGCGCCATGAAGATGCTGTCCACCGCGAGCTGCGTGAGCCCCTCGGGCAGGAACGCGTCCACCATCATGAGCGCGGCCTGCACGCGGCGCGGCGCGTGGGAGAGCACGCCGCCCGAGCCCACCAGCAGCCCGAGGTCGCGCAGGTTCACGAGCGATGCCCCGCTCTCGGTCTGGGACATGATGTCGGAGATGGTGCGCTCGGTCTGCACGCCCTTGAGGCCCACCGCCAGCGACTTGTGCTGCTCGAAGGCGAGCCGCAGCGCCTCGCGCGCGATCGCCTGCTCGA
>VBOS01000208.1 GCA_005893185.1 Candidatus Eiseniibacteriota bacterium | reverse complement strand
ACGTCCAGCCGGCCTCGGTGCTGGAGGAACGGGTCTGCTGCACGCGCGTGTACACGCCGGCCTTGTAGCGGTTCGTAAGGACGCTCGTGTTGTTGCGGAGAAAGAGGGGTCCGCTCACGAAGTTGTAGTCCACGTTGTTGTTCCAAGTTGTGGCGTTTTGGTCGATCGTGTAGCCGCTGGTGTAGGTGAACGTGTTGGTGCGGCGCCGCCCTGCCGCCAGGGGATTGAACCGCTCGCGGCGCATCACGGGGCCCACGCTGTCCACCTCGACCCCCAGGCTGTCGGAGAGCCTGACCATCTGGGCGAGGCTGTACCGATAGCGGATGGAAAGGGCGCGCAGCGTGTCGGGTGAGATCTTGAGGCTGTCGGCGAGCGGAAACAGCCCCTCGAACGAGAGCCCGAGCGTGTCGCGCAGCAGCGTCGTATCCGCGAAGGCAAAACGCCCCCCCGCAGCCTGCTGGGCACGCCCCGGCATGGCCATGGACCCGAGCCCAAGCGCAAGCGGGAGAAGAAGTAAGAGGAGTCGCCGAGGCCGGATTATGCAGTCATGCGGTTCGTCAAAGTCACGTCTAATTCAGCGAAGCATCACCCGCATGATGTGGTCAACGAATAGCGTCCGGGGTCCGGAGTGCCGGGTCGCCTCCCGTTCCTCAACGAAGACGTCATACCCCGCAGCCAGGCTGACTTGCGGCTCTCAAGTTTCCGGTGCTAGCGTGCCGATAGATCGCGGGGAGGTGACCTCGTGAACGCAACAGCGGCCTCCGCGCCCGCTCTTCCCGCTCCGGCGGACCCCAACCCGCGGCTCATCAGCGGAACTTCAAGAGAGGCAAGGATGTTTCTCGACAACCTGATGGGGATCCTGTCCACGGATGTGGCCATGGACCTCGGCACGGCCAACACCCTGGTTTTCGTCAAGGGCCGCGGGATCGTCCTGAACGAGCCCTCCGTGGTGGCCGTGGAAAAGAGCACCGGCCGGGTGCTGGCGGTGGGGACCGAGGCCAAACTCATGCTGGGCCGAACCCCGGACGAGATCATGGCCGTCCGCCCCTTGAAGGACGGGGTGATCGCGGACTTCGAGCTGACCGAGGCGCTGCTCCGGGAGTTCGTCCACCGGGTTCACAAGCACAAGTTCAACGTCCGGCCCCGCATCATCATCACCGTGCCCTCGGGGATCACGGCGGTCGAGAAGCGCGCCGTGCAGGACTCGGCCGAGCGCGCCGGGGCGCGCGACGTGAAGCTGGTGCCCGAGCCGATCGCGGCCGCCATCGGCGTGGGGCTGCCGGTGGACACGCCGACCGGGAACATGGTGGTGGACATCGGCGGGGGGACCACCGAGATCGCCGTGATCGCCCTGAACGGGATCGTCACCAAAACGTCGATCCGCGTCGGCGGCGACGAGATGGACGAAGCGATCATGAACTACGCCAAGAAGGCCTACAACATGCTGATCGGCGAGCAGACCGCGGAGCGCATCAAGATCGAGATCGGCTCGGCATTCCCGCTGCCCGAAGAGATGGACATGGAGATCAAGGGCCGCGACCTGGTGCGCGGGATCCCGCGCACGCTGCGGGTCTCGAGCGTCGAGATCCGCGAGGCCCTGCAGGAGCCGGTCGGGAGCATCGTGAACGCGCTGCGCGAATCGCTGGAACGCACGCCCCCCGAGCTGGCCGCCGACATCGTGGACCGCGGCATCTTCATGACCGGCGGCGGCGCCCTGCTGCGCGGGCTCGACCTGCTCATGCGCGAGGTGACGAACCTGAACATCCGCGTCGCCCAGGACCCGCTGACCTGCGTGGTCCTCGGGGCCGGCAAGATCCTGGAGAACATCGGGGACTACGAGAAGGTGCTCCTGAGAGGCCACAAGGACTAGGCGCCCCATGCGAGCCCGGAGGGTGGACTGGAGATGAGGTCGGCGTTGAGCGAAGGGGAGCGGTGCTGGGGCTGCGCGGGCGACGGGCCCCGCCCGCGAACAAGGCCTCCCTCCGCGTTCGCAGACCGAGCGTAGCCAATGGGAGGGTTTCTCCCGCCGGCCGAGCGGCGCAGCGGGGCGCTGCTGGGTCTCTACACGATCCTCTCGCTCTTCCTCCTCCTCGCCGGGGAGCGCATCCCCACCGCCTCGCTGCGGGGTGTGGGTGCCTGGGTGTTCGCGCCCTTCGACCGCATGGTCCTGAGCGTGGATCGCATGGCGGCGGCTTGGCGCGAGAATCAGGACCTCCACCAGCGCATCGCCGAGCTGAAGCTGGAGAACGAGCGCCTGGTAATTGCCGGGGTCGAGAACCAGGAGCTGCGCAGGGAGCAGCATTTGCCGCTGTCGCGACGCTTCAACCTGCAGCCGGTGGAGATCCTGGCGCTCTCGGGCGAGGTGCTCCCTACGGCCGCGACGATCAGCGCGGGCCGGCGACAGGGCATCGAGGAGGGCGATCCGGTGCTGACCGGGGAAGGCCTGCTGGGCCGCATCGGCGAGACCTATGACGATCTGAGCCGCGTGACGCTCATCACCGATCCGAACTCGGCCGTGGCGTGCGAGGTCGAGAGCACGGGCGTGCTCGGGGTGCTGCGGCTCGCGCCATAGCCGCACGCGCGCCTGGTCCTCGCCAACGTGCCGCTCACCGACACGGTTCACGTCGGCCAGCGGGTGCTGACATCGGGCTACTCGCTTCACTATCCCCGCGGGCTCGCCGTCGGCCAGGTGGTACGGGCGGTGCCCGACGCCAGCCGGCTGATGCTCGAGGTGGAAGTGGCGCCCGCAGTTCAGCTCTCGCGGCTGCGCCACGCGTTCGTGATCCCCGGCGCCCGGCGGCAGGGCCTCCCATGAGGAGCCTCGGCGGTCTGATCCTGCTGCTGGCGGTCGCGCTGCTCCTGCGCTCGACCGCGCTGTCGTCGCTGGCCGCGCGCGGCGTGGTGCTCGACGTGCTGGCCTTCGCCACAGTGGTGTGGGCCCTCCGTCATGGCGAGAGCTCGGGCGCCACCTTCGGGTTCCTGCTCGGGCTCGCGGCCGACCTCGACGCCGCCCACTGGCTGGGCCGGCACACGCTGATCCTGGCGCTGATCGGCTACGGCGTGGGCCGCCTCAACCAGACGCTGATGCGCGACCGCGCGGCCACGCACCTGATCCTGATCGTGGCGGCCACGGTCGCCCACCAGATCTGGACGCTCGCCTTCGAGCTGGGCGGCGTCTCGGGCTGGCTCTTCCTGCTCGCCCGCGTCGGCCTCGCAGCTGCCGCCACCGGTCCGCTCGGAACCGTCCTGCTCGCGCTCGTGCGGCGCGTGAGCGGGCGCCCCATCTTCGGCGATGTCGCTTTCGCCACCGATTCGGGAAAGTAGAGAGCGCCGTTTCCGGCTGCTCTCCCGGCTGGCGATCGCCGGCTTCGGGCTGGTGGTATTGGGGCTCATGCGTCTCCAGGTCGTCGAGCACGACAAGTACCTGGAGCTCGCGAACGAGAACCGCGTGCGGCTCGAGGTGCTGCGGGCGCCGCGCGGCGTGATCTACGACGCGAGTGGCGATCTGCTGGCGGACAGCGTCCCGAGCTTCGAGATCGTGTTCCGACCGTTCCCGGCCGAGAGCGCCCAGCGCGCACGCGACGTCCTGAGCCCGGCCTGGATGAAGCAGGTCGCGGCCCTGGTCGAGGCCGACACGGCTGTGATCCGGCGCGCAGTCGCAACCGCGAACCGCAGCGGCCAGACCGCCATGCTGCGCGCCGACGCGCCCTTCCGGGTGCTGGCAGCGGTCGAAGAGTCGCGCGCCGAGCTGCCGGGGATCGAAGTGCAGATCGAGCCCCTGCGCCACTACCCGCACGGCAAGCTCGCAGCGCACCTGCTCGGCTATGCCGGCGAGGTGACCGACCAGGAGCTCGACTCGCTCTCCGCCTCCGGGTACCGGCTCGGGGACCTGATCGGGCGCACCGGCATCGAGCGCAACTACGAGGAGATCCTGCGTGGCCGCGACGGTGCCGAGTACGTCGTGGTGAACGCCATGGGCAAGCGCGTCTCCACGCTGACCGAGCAGGCGCCCCGACCGCCGGTGGGGGGCCACGACATCGTGCTCACGCTCGATCTCAAGGTGCAGAACGCGATGGAGCAGGCCATGGCGAACGTGGAGCGTGGGGCTGCGGTGGCGATCGATCCGCGCGACGGCGCGATCCTCGGCATGGTGAGTCGGCCGGCATTCGACCCCAACGAATTCTCCCACGGCATGAGCTGGGACCGCTGGAACGAGCTGTCGAGCGGCGGCTCGAACCCGCTCCTGAACCGCGCGATCCAGGGGGCCTATCCGCCGGGCTCGACCTTCAAGGTGGTGGTGATGCTGGCCGCGCTGCGCGCGGGCGTGGCGGGGCCCCACACCTGGCTCCAGCCCTGCACCGGCAGCTACTACTACGGCGGCCGCGTCTTCAACTGCTGGAAGTGGGAGGGGCACGGGGCGCTGGATTTCATCGGCGCGCTCCAGAACTCGTGCGACGCCTACTTCTACCAGATCGGCCCGCTGCTCACGCTGCCGCGTCTCGCGGCCGCGGCCCGCGAGTTCGGCCTGGGAGCGCGCACCGGAGTGGACCTGCCGCAGGAGCGCCGCGGCCTCATCCCGGATGCGGCCTGGTACGACCAGCAGTGGGGGCCGGGTCGCTGGCGAAAGGGGATGATGCTGAACCTCGCGATCGGTCAGGGCGAGCTCCTGGTGACACCCATCCAGCTCGCGATGGTCGCAGCCCAGGTGGCGAACGGCGGCCGCGCCATCCGCCCGCACGTCGTGGAGGTGGTCAGGGGCGAATCGGAGTTCGCGCCCGACCGCCCGACGCGGGCCGGCGTCACCGCCGACGCGGAGTCGTGGGCCACGGTCCGGATGGCGATGGAGAAGGTGGTGAGCGACGGCACAGGCCAGGGCGCGAAGGTGCCGGGAATCCGGGTGGCCGGCAAGACCGGGACCTCGCAGAATACGCATGGAAAGGACCACTCGCTTTTCATCTGCTACGCGCCGGCCGACTCGCCTCGAGTTGCGCTGGCCGTTGTGGCGGAGAACCGCGGCCACGGCGGCACGGTGGCTGCGCCGATCGCGGCCCGCGTTCTGACCCGGATCCTGCTTCCCGACTCGCTCCAGAACCGGGTGGTCGTGCGGCCGGTCCCGCCGGACACCACGGGAGGCACGGTTGGCGACTAGCTGGCAGATGCCGGGCCCGATCCGGCTGCGGGTGCGCATCCCCGCGATCGACATGGGCCTCGGCGCGGCTGTGATCGCGCTGGTCGTGATCGGGCTGCTCACCGTCTACAGCGCGACATCGGTCCCGGGCGCCCACGAGGGCCTGTGGATCAAGCAGCTCCAGTGGGCGGGGCTGGCGGCGGTCGCGGCGTGGGCCGCGGCGGCCGTGCCGTACCGGGTCTACGAGGCGCTGGCCTGGCCGTTCTACGGCGTATCGCTGCTGCTGCTCGTGGCCGTGCTGCTGGTGGGCACCACCGCGATGGGGGCCAAGCGCTGGCTCGACCTGGGCCCGATCCACTTCCAGCCGTCCGAGCTCGCGAAGATCGCAACCGTGCTCCTGCTCGCGCGCCTGCTCGATGATCCCAAGCTCGACCTCCGCCGCATCCGCTACTGGCTGCCGCCGATCGTGATCACGCTCGTGCCCTTCGCGCTCGTGGGCAAGGAGCCGGACCTCGGAACCTCGCTCTCGTTCCCGGTGCTGCTGGTCGCGATGTATTACTGGGCCGGGCTCGGGGCGCGCACGCTGCTCATGGCGCTCTCGCCTGTGTTCAACGTGGCCCTCTTCTTCGTGACGGGATCACTGTGGTGGTTCGCCGGCATGTTCGTCGCGCTGCTGGCCGCCGCGCGGCCGCGTCCCCTCACCTTGATCCTGCTGGTCGCGCTCAACGGGGCGGTCTCGTGGTCGGTGCCTCACATCTGGGCGCACCTGCACGACTACCAGCGCCGGAGAATCGAGACCTTCCTCGATCCCAGCCGGGATCCGTACGGGGCCGGCTACCAGATCATCCAATCGAAGATCGCGATCGGCTCGGGCGGAGTCCTGGGCAAGGGCTACCTCAAGGGCTCGCAGAA